>DATHAW010000706.1:0-3215 GCA_035296465.1 Spirosoma sp. | reverse complement strand
AGACGGGCGATCTGGTCGGTCGACTGAAACAGGTCGTAACCCTACCCCGTTCGGGAGCTTCAGCCGGTGGTCTATACAGGTTCCGCTGCACAGTCGTCATTGAATGTGCCAACCGCAAATATCGCGCTACCATCACTCGTATTGACTTCGACGACAATGGCAACACGCAGCCTATATCGCTGGAGACGTACGCTCAAAAAGCGCCCGGTGTCAGCACGGAACTCGATAAGCAGTTGAAAGGGTTGCTGGCCTCACTTCAGCAGGATGTTACCGCTTGTAAGCCTTTCTGACTACTACCTGTAACGTTGCCTTCTGTTATCCGTAAACAACCATCCATGAATGCCCTTGCCTTCGCCAGTGTCCTGCTTATCAGGGCCGTCGCCCTGGCCTGTCAGTCAACCAACCAAGCGGAGCGGAGTGTGGGTACTGCCATGCCTGACACTGTGCGGATTGATGAGCAGCGGTTGGGTCAAAGCACCCACTTCGATCCGTCGCAAAACCCCCTCAGCCGCCAGGATGCCGCTGGGCTGAGGGGTGCGAAAGGCCTACAGTATACAATTGATACGCTGGTGACCACCGATGCGGCCCATGTCATGCTGATTGGGCGGCTGTATCCTGAAGAGACGATTGGCTGGCTGGTGACGGTTAACCCAACCGACCAGCGCTTGATCGATCAGCAGATTGTCTACTACGACAACGCCGAAGGCATGACTGAGACCCGGACGAATTGGCTGCCTCAGCAACAGCGAGTCATTGTCCAAACCGGCACCCACGACGAAGCCGACCAGTACCGAACCAGCCGCATCGTGTATACGGTCCAGGCCAATGGAAAATTTTCTAAAATCAAGAAACTCAGGTAATGAACACCTACATCTGGAGTCTGCTGGCGATCGGTCTTTCGCTTAGTTCGTGTTTATGCGTTCGGTTAGGCTACATGTTTCTGCCACCGTCGTGGGATGATAAGCCGTTCTGGATTGGCTTTATACTATACGTAACCGTCCTGATTGTTTCCGGGCTGGCCGTTATGCGGGCGTTCGTCTACGCTGGCTTAGCGACAACGGGCGGGTGACAGGGTTTGCTGGCGGTAGTGGAAGCACTAGCAGCCGGACTGCTGGCCATATTTTCCTTTGTCCTGATCTACGGTGAAGGAATGCATGGCTATGCTGACCGTTAACGAGTCATCTATCCAGCGACACTAGTGCCATGATTGACGATATCTTATCATCCGACAATACCTATAAAGTATCATTTTGTTGCTATGAGGTGCGCATGAGCCACTGGATTAAGCAGCCCCACCTGATTCGGGTGGGCGACAACCAAACACTGTTTAGCCTGAACGGGGCTTCGTGGTCAGCCTTCACGGTAAAGTGGCGGGACGATGAAACGGTTGACCTGCAGGTATGCAAGTATCCCGGCCGCATCGCCTGTTCACTCGTGCTGAATGCCGCGCTCGATGAGGGCACCGTTGTGGGTCCGAGCGGTTCGTATGCCGGTACGCTCCGCGAGGTGAGCCATTGGATACTGAAACTTTACTAACACGTGCCATACATGAAAAATGTACGATTGAAACCTATACGCCCTGGGCTTAACGCTGGGGGCCTGGCTGATCGCCCATGTCTGCCGTCTTATGGTTGGTTTGGCTTTATGGCTCAGCGGGCCTATGCGCCTGCGTACTGGTGCTTGGCGTAACGTTCTTTCAGCTTCATGCGACTCTATTTGCGTTTCTGCTTCTCACGGCCGAAGCCTACATTAATCCGACCAAATAATCGCTGAACGATGCCCTACAAAATTATCTATGACCTGGCAACCCAGCCAGCTGTGACCTGGCGTTCGGTAGCACTGGCCATCGGTTTGGCCTTGGCTGCCCTTATCTGCGCTAATTCAGTGCGGCCGGGCTTTGGCCGGAACGGGCTGCTGGCCTTTTCCGGTATCTTCGTTCTGGTATCTGTTGGACTACCGCTTTTCGACCACTATCAACTAAGTCACAAAACGCCTGAAGTTGTAACAGGCCTTGTTTCGGCCTATTGGGAGAAGGAGTGGACAACCCGCAAAGGTGGCAAAAACCAACGACATAGCTATGAAGCATTCCGGGTCGACAGCATTTCGTTCGGTTATTTTCGCCATGTTCAGATGGCAGCGTTTACCAATACGGATCCTACAAAATTTCCCGTACGGAATGGGTTAGCCGTGCGGATTCACTACCTTCCAGAACGGCAGCTTGACGACGGTACTCTTACCAATCGTATTCTCAAGTTAGAAGTAGCTGAATAGCCACCCCCTCTGTGTTGGTCAGTAAGTAACTCAAACTTTTTCCAGCATCGTCTGTGTCAGTGCGTCGTAACATGCCTTCCAGGCTTGCCAAACCTCTTCGTTCCATTCGTTACCGAGCCCCTGTTCAATGGTCCACAGCAGCGCTTCGCCTACCGATGCATAGTGCGCAGGTTTGACGCCATAGCCCTCGTGTCACCGGGCTATCTCGGCCCCCTTCATTCTGAATGAACTCAGGACGGTTAATACGGGTCACAAACTTTTCGTACTGGGTATCCATCGGTCCTTTGAACAAGGCACGAACGGAGGGGAATTTTAGGAACAACCATTTGTAGAACACGTCGCCCAGTAAGTGCGGGTCAACGTCCTGCAGGAGCCGCTCCGTGCTACTTTTAACTAGCTTGCACCCAGTACCATTACGTTTACTGCTTCATCCGCTAACGGCTGCGCGTTCAATCCCTGACGGGCGACCGGCAATTAGCTTTCTCTCTTACTACTATGAAAATCGTTACGACAGCAAACTGGATTTTGATTGGTCTTTACGGGATTCTACTTATTTACACTCTTCTCAATCTGAATAGGTCAGGCAACGATGCGGCCGGGCGCGGGATGGAACAGGGGTTTATTCTACTGGGAGCCATCCTGCTGGCCGGACTAGTCTTGCTGAATCCTAGACCCTGGCGGTCTGCCAAGATTACCGCTTTAGTACTGGCCGGTTTGCCATTCCTGATGATCCTGCACAATTTGGTTTCCAACTTCTGGGTCTCCTACCAACAGCAAAAACGAGATGATGAACAGTCTATCAGTCCTGGTAATACTCGTGATTCGGATCGGTAACCGCATCAGGTATCAAACAAAACCATGGACTACTCCCCTGAACTACTAAACAAAGCCTTAGCCCTCAGCCTTGAGTGGGGCGAACATTGGCTTGACCTCATTGAGAAGCG
>DATHAW010000705.1:0-9312 GCA_035296465.1 Spirosoma sp. | reverse complement strand
GGGCTTTTCGCCCCCGGTGCTGCGGTCGGCCGGGATGTTCACGCTCCTGATTGTGGCAAACGCAACGGGTCGGCATCGGCAGTTAGGCAATACGCTTGGTGCATCGGCATTTTTTATCCTGTGCTACGACCCCTATGCATTGTTTTCGGCCGGGTTTCAGTTATCGTATCTGGCCGTGGCAGGCATTGGCGCGTGGCAGTCGTCGCTGGCCCAGGTTGTTACGTTCCGGTATAAACTGGCCAATAAGCTGTGGGAGTTAACCGCCGTGGCCCTCATTGCCCAGTTAATTACGTTTCCGCTGGGCGTGTTTTATTTCCACCAGTTTCCAACCTATTTCCTCCTGGCTAACCCGGTCGTGATGGTACTCTCGTTCATGCTGTTGCCGTTGGCTATGGCGACGTTAGCCGGTAGCTGGATACCGTATGTGAACGATGTGCTCGGGTGGCTTTTGCATAAAGTGGCCTGGCTGCTCAACGCTGCCGTTACGCAAACCAGTCAACTGCCCGGTGCTGCCTGGGATGGTCTCTGGCTTTCGTTCGGGGCCATGCTTTTAGTCTACGCCGTTATTTTATGCAGCGTTTCCCTGGTGCTGAGCCGCAACCGCACCTATCTCTGGGCAACCTGCGTGGCAGCCCTGCTGCTGGCCGGACTTACCCTGTGGGACGATTACGCTCAGCGCCATCAGCGGAAACTGGCCGTGCATTTTTTGCCTCACCGCACGGCCGTTAGCCTAACCAATGGACACGCCAGTACCTTACTGACTGATCTCGATACGTCGGATACGCGTTCGTTTGATTTTTACCTCAAAAATACCTTTGGTGCGTGGGGTGTCCATAACCTGACCATTGCGGGCCTGAAACGGTCGGAAGGCCCGGTGCGCCGGAGCGACACGCCCGACAGTTCGGCAGATTCACTACCCTTAATACCGGCTTACCGGCCCAGTAAAGACTATGCGCTCTGGGTCTGGCGGGGCAAAACGGTTTTGCTGGTTAATAAATTAACCGGGAGATCGCGCTGGAAACTGCCCGCCGTGGTCGATTACCTGATTATCCGCCGGAACGCTCTGCAGGAGTGGGGTCAGCTTAATGGGCGCGTGGTGGCACGGCACATCATCTTCGATGATTCGAACAGAACACCCTTGACTGAAAGGCTGTTGGCCGATGCCAAACAGCGCGGGATTGTGTGCTACTCGGTACGGCAGATGGGCGCATACGTGGCGGAGTTGGATTAAGTCAGCTGTCACTATCCAAAAACAGTATTATCTATGATGAACAAGGGCTGCCTGCCAAGACATTTTCAGTAGCCAATTTTGCAGGAAGCCGTCCTTTAGGGGGTATGTTCGATTAGTTACTATTGTTGATTCATTTAATAAAAATAGGCGATCAACAATCTGGTTGTGAGTGAGCGTAATGATTGCCTTATGCGGCTATATACGTCAAACTTTTCCCGTGTACAGACCGTTAGTCTGGTATATGGAAACGCTCGAAAGAATCCGTAAGGCGTACACTGAATACGTTCTTGAACACGGCCACCAACCCATCTCCGTCTTCCAGTTTGCCAAAAAATTGAAACTGGCCGAAGCCGATTTTTATACCCATTATGCCAGTTTCGACGCCATAGAAGCCGATATCTGGCTGGCGTTCTTCACCGAAGCTAAAGCTACTGTTGAAGCCGACGAAACGTACCAGGGTTACTCGGTTCGGGAGAAACTGCTGGCTTTTTATTACACCTGGATCGAGTTGCTGAAAGGACAGCGCAGCTTTGTCGTCTATAGTTACGGCCGCCTGCAGGAGGGTGCCATGATGAGCGCTACGTCGCGTTCGGGTATGCAGGACCGCCGGGCCGGAAAGACTGCACAAAACCGCGTACTACAGCCTTTTAAAGAAGCCTTTTTCGACTTTGCCCGTGATTTGCTGGCCGAAGGACGCGAGAGCAAAGAAGTTGAACCACGACCCTTCGTCACCGACCGGTATCCTAATGCGCTCTGGCGGCAAACGCGGTTCCTGCTCAATTTCTGGGTGAAAGACGTGAGCAAAAACTTTGAGAAGACGGATACCGCTATCGAAAAGTCCGTCAATACGTCCTTCGACCTCATCGGCCGCTCCCCCCTGGACACGCTGTTCGACTTCGCCAAATTCATTTACCAAAATAAATGAGCGAAAGAGTGAGAGAGCGAAAGAGCGACCCATCTGGCCACCACTCTTTCACTCTTTCACTCACTCGCTCTTTCGCTCTATGAAAACCCAAAGCTCCGTCCCAACGACTAAAGTTGCCCGTGCCAGTCAGTTTATGAAGGCCGGCGTGAAGGTTGGCGGAAACTACATTAAGCATTACAGCAAAAAACTGCTCGATCCGAACCGGTCGAAGGAAGAACTGCATAAAGACAATGCGGCCGACATCTACGACGCCCTGAGTGAACTGAAAGGCTCGGCCCTAAAAATGGCTCAGATGCTGAGTATGGACCGGGGCCTGTTGCCGGTGGCTTATTCCGACAAGTTTACCATGGCGCAGTATTCGGCACCCCCGCTTTCGGGGCCTCTGGTGGTCAAAACGTTTAAGACGTACTTTGGGAAAACGCCGGCTCAACTGTTCGATACGTTTGAAATTGAAGCCGTCAACGCGGCTAGTATCGGGCAGGTGCATCAGGCCTGGAAAAACGGTACTAAACTGGCGGTTAAGGTTCAATATCCAGGCGTGGCCGATGCGGTTACGTCGGACCTGCGGATTGCCAAGCCGCTGGCGGTATCGCTGCTTAATCTGAACGAGCGCGATATTGACCGGTACATGGGTGAGGTGGAGGCTAAACTGCTCGAAGAAACTGACTACGACCTCGAACTTAAACGCTCAATCGAAATATCGGAAGCCTGCGCGCACATCAAGGACCTGGTATTTCCAAAATACTATCCCGAACTGTCGTCCAAGCGGATACTGACAATGGACTGGCTCGACGGGATGCACTTGAAAGAGTTCCTCAAAACCAATCCGTCGCAGGCTGTTCGCAACCAGATTGGGCAGGCGCTGTGGGATTTCTACGATTTTCAGATTCACACCCTGCGGCAGGTTCATGCCGATCCGCATCCCGGCAACTTCCTGATGCGGGCCGATGGGTCTATGGGTGTCATCGACTTTGGCTGCGTGAAGGTAATCCCCGAATTTTATTACGATAACTATTTCCGACTCGTCAACCCGGATACCATCGACGATGACGCGCTGACGGAGCAGATATTTGAGAATCTGGAGTTTTTAACCCCCGCCGATTCACCGAAGGACCGGGCGTTCTTTTCGGGTCTGTTCAAGCAAATGATCCGTATGCTGGGTGAGCCGTTTGCCGTGGACGAATTTAACTTCGGGGACGACCGCTATTTCAACGAAGTATATGCCTTTGCCGAAGGCCTGACGAAAGTAGAGGAGTTGAAAAGCTCGAAAGTGGCCCGAGGGTCGCAGGATGGTCTCTATGTGAACCGGACGTACTACGGACTCTATGCCATGCTGAACGAACTAAAGGCTACAGTCCAGACCACCAAACCGGAGTGGCTGCGGTCAAGGAAAGTTGTTGTGATGGTTTAATTGGTTTTAAGCTGTTTCATAAAAAGACTCCCGGCGAACTCCATGATTTTCTTTTAAATAGACGATTTAGGCAGGGGCGCTTTTGCCATAACATTTTATTTGAATGAGTCCGTTTGTGATACACAGACGGACTTTTTGCTTTTTTGCTGACCCGGAGCCGTATCGTTACGGGCGTGGGTAGTTATCTTTACCACATGCTACTCACCACCAATACACCTGGAACACACACGAGACCCCGCTTCGATGATATTTTCATGGAGCTGGCCGTAAACTTGGCCAAAAGGTCGCACTGCATCAAGGCGCAGGTGGGGGCGGTACTCACCCGCGAAACGCGTATCATTTCGATTGGTTACAACGGCCCACCCGCTGGTACGCACAACTGCGACGAGGAATTTCCCGACGTTGGCTGCCCCCGCGACTCCAAAGGCTCGTGTTCACTGGCCCTCCACGCCGAACAGAATGCAATTTTATATGCTGCCAAAAACGGCTCAGAACTGGAAGGAGCCACTATATATATAACGCTCTCGCCCTGTATTGCCTGTGCCCGGATCATTTTCAGCATGAAAATTGCCCGTGTTATTTTTCTCCATTCCTATGCTCAGTATAAGGGCATCTCCGCCGATGAGGGTGTCGATTTTCTGCGTCGGTTCGGCGTAACCGTCGAGCGCTACGAGCCGGGCGATGGCGTCATGCTCCTGTCGGAACCAGCCGGTGCGGTCGATTCGTCCCACGTCAAAAACGCCGACGCGAACCCAGCCGTAGGCGTGGCTGATTCGGGCCTATGAATATTCTGGCGCATGGCTGGCTTTCCAGCCGTAATGATAATTTACTGAGGGGGAACTTCCTGGGCGATTTTATTAAAGGCGACCCGGCCCATCCCCGGCACAACCTGACACCCGGCGAGGTGGCCGGCGTCAGGCTGCACCGGTCAATCGACAGCTTTACTGACAATCACGCTGACGTAGCGGCTGTGCGGGAGTTGCTCCGTCCGCGGTGCCATAAGTACGCTGGTCCGGCGGTAGACATTTTCTTCGACCATTTCTTAGCTGCCCGCTTCGCCGAAATCACCGGCGAAAGCCTGCCGACATTCACGCGGTACTTTTACGAAACATTGCAGCGTAACAACACCCATTTTCCGGCTCCGGCCCTTAGAATGCTCAACGCCATGGCTCAGTATGACTGGATACAGCATTACCCCACCATTGAAGGTATCGACCGGTCGTTGAAGGGCGTAGCGCGCCGGACCACCTTCCCGTCGGGGCTGGATACGGCCATTGTTGATCTGGAGCGGTATTACCTTGAAATTGAAGAGCGGTTTGCCCATTTCTGGCCGGAGCTGGTGGCGCATTGTGGCTCTGCGGTGTTGTTGTGATCTTACTGACCGTCAGCCAGGAAGAGATTTGACATGGATAAGTAATACAGAAACAGGAGGAACGCTATGCCTTCTTACCGTACTTGTACGCGAACCAGAAACAGGATATTTCCGGTGCAGGCTGAATGTATGTCTGGCTACCTTTACCGGCGAACCTTTCTGATCTTTATCTGATGAAACTCTTCCCGCTGCTTACTTTCATGATTTCTTTAGCGGCCACCGTAGTGGCCCAGCCGGGTACGGCTCCTAACCGGCTGTTGGTGGTGTCGGGTGGTGGTGCGCGGGGGGCCTGGGGTGCTGGCTTAGCCAACTACCTGGACTCCACCGGCAAACGCTACGCCCACATTGTTGGCACCAGCACGGGCAGTTTGATGGCTCCTTTAATTCTGCTGCGGAAATTCAGCGAACTGAATCTGGCGTATACCTCCACCACGCAGAAAAAAATCTTCAATATAAACCCGTTTAAAGCAGACGGTAATATTCGTATTCTGAACGCCCTGTGCCGTATCAACAAGCCTTCGCTGGGAACGACAGAAAACCTGAAGACACTGATTAAAACGTTTGTCTCGCCCGCTGATTACGCCCAGATCCGTAACAGCCAGGCGCTCGATTTCACGGTGTCGCTGGTCAACTTTCGCACCCTCCAGCCAGCCTATCAATCGGCCAGTCAGAACCCCGATTATGAGCAGATGATTAACTGGATCTGGGCGTCGGCCAATGAGCCGGTGTTTATGTCGCCGTACCGAAAAATGAACGCCGATGGCACCGAAGACTTTTGGGTGGACGGCGGGGTGCGAAATCCAATTCCCATCCGGCAGGGGTTGCAGATTGCCTTAGACAGAGGTTACTCGACTATTGATGTGATTGTCAACAGTGCCCTCTCTGCCGATGAGCCAACCGCTACGTGGCCCGACAAGCGCCCCTCGCTCTTTAAATCTCTGACCCGAACGATCGCTACGTTTAGCAGTGGCACCCGCGAGATGAACATCACCATCGGCAAACTCCTGACCCGATTAGCCAACCTGCAACCCGATCCGCAGCTTGTCTCAACGGCCGTTCAGCCCGTTGCGACAGCAAACAAGACTTCCCTGACACTCACCCTCTATTTTATGCCGGATGAACTATACAAACTGATTCCAAATGAACTCAACTTTGACCCGGCCACCATGACTACGCTGCTGAACGCCGGGAAGCAGGGTCAGTACGTAATGCAGCCCACAATTCTCCAGCGAGTTCCCGGCGTAACGGCGCAATCCACCGAAGGCACCTACTCGTTTCAACTGTCAAGGGCCGCCGTAGCGCAACTGCTGAATGACTTAAATAAGTGATAGGTGGGGAAGCACGAAGTTAAATCATACCTGTCAGCGTGATACAACCGATGTGTAATTCAACGCTTCTTCGACCAGTCAGACGAGTTGCGATCATCGTCATTCGGAATAGCCGGGGGAATGCCAAAGACCCGATAGGATAGCAACCGAGCCTTACGGGCAATCTCGGAGTGCGCTCGTAGGTAGTTCAGTGAGTTGTAATCATAAACCGATTTAGCTGGCAGCACCCCCAGGCTTTTGGGCATGTTGTTGACCGAAAACGTAGTGAGCGTACTCTCATTCCAGTCCAATGGTTTGTGAATGTCAATGGTGGCGAGATCTTTCCAGGGATGGATAGTTTCGTTCCACACAATCATGTTGTTAAAGACTTCGAGGTCATCGTCGTCACTCGCGATGCGGGTCTGAATCTGCATCATATATTTAGCGCCACCTGTTTTTACCCGTTCTTCATATTCATCTTTCAGGTAGTTCCTGCCTTTTGTTTCATGGGGCAGTATCCGCTGGTTGCAGGTGTCAACATCGCTGGGGTTAGTATTGATGCCTGTTTCGGGTTCGTTCTTAAAAGGCCTTACCCGGTACTTCGCGTAGCGTTTGATGCCGTCTTTGCCCACAAACAGAAAGGGTGTTTTAGCATAATAGCGAAGGTTTTGGTAGGATGTAGGGTCCCGGCGGAGGGCTAGTTGAGCTCCCTTCAGACCTTCCGGGTACTGGCGGTAATATTCCTGGTATTCAACACCCCACTTCTCTTTGCGCAGTTTGGCGAACTTAAGAAAGCTGGCCGCCGACCAGAACAGGCTGACCTCACCCGAATTCATCTCAATATCAAGCGGACTATGCAGTTGATGATCCGAAAATTTGATGGAGATGCTTCGGATGCAGTTCATGGCATCGTCGAGGAACGTAGCGCAGGCGTGGCGAACGCGGGCGGGAAACACGCGCCCCGGCTCAAAAAATTCGTGAGCTGGAAATTCAGGGTTATCAACGATGCGGATGCTGCCTGCTCCGGCCACGCCGTTGTTGTGCGACATACGTTCGCGTTTGGGAAAGCTCAGGAAAAGGGCCAGCGCCAGCCCAAAGAAACGGGCCGTGAACCAAAGTACGGTTTTGTCGATCTGTTCGCTCGTCCAGGCCCGGACCAACTGCCAGGCAGAAAAGCGTTTACGGGGGATGCCGAGAGTAGTGTTCATGGGAAGGTTAGATATTGGTTCTCGATTCTATGTCGGCTACGTTCACGCCTAAACTGGCAAATTCGCCTTTCTTCGCCAGCAGCATATCCCTGAAAACCGGGTTGATGTCGTTCTCTTCGTTGCGGGTAATGAAACCGTACTCAGTGCGTGAGAGCAGGTTGCTGAACCACATCATCTGGGTGCTGCGCGTCAAGTCGGGTGCAATGCTCAGGTCCGATTCGGGGGCCATCACGCCGGATTCCTTCTCGCCGAACCGTAGCCCGAGGCAACTGTACAGCACCTCGCCAATGTCCTCGTACTGATGCTCGTTGACCCAGCTATGCATGAACGTAGCGGTCATGATGATGTACCTACAGGCTTGCTTCAGGTTCTCGAGGTCTTCGGGTTTGTCGGGGTCATAGTGGGGCGAGGTCGTAATAGGTGACAAGGCTTTAACCTCCCCGTTTATAATCATACGGGGTAAAGTGAGGTCCAGGCGGTACTGCTCGGCATAATAGTCGAGCCGTTTCTTCTCGTGTTCGCGTTCCGGGGGCGACAGCCTATCCAGGTCGACGGTCGAGTGAAACAGGGGAACGCCGTATGCCAGCAGGTCGGTCGAGAACCGGTAAATCTCGAACCAGTGTTTCTGGATAGCTTCCTGGTTTTTCTCAAAGAAATAATCAACGTACTCACCCACTACGTCCCAGAACAGCCTTTCGGCTTTGGCATAGGTATGGGCGTGGCTGATGGGGTCCATGGGTTTCCATCCTTTCCAGTTCTGCGCCCCCAGTAGGTCTCTGGCCCGCTGCCCGGCACCATTGGCAGTCATGGCGCTGGCCGAGGGAATGTACTCGTTGATCAGGATTCGGTCGGCGGTATGGTCGACCAGCACTACCTCTTTCAGGTGCGGCATCAGCAGACACGCCACCGGATTAAGCCGCAGGTTCCGATAGGCAGCAATGGCATATTGCTCGGTGTTGAGGTGGGTAGCCGTGAGGTGTTCGTCCAGTTCGGTGCACAAACCACCGTTCACGCGGGCTACGCGTTTTGCCTGCATCCACTTGTCGCCGTCGGCAGGTGTAAATACGTGCTGCTGCCAGGGGTTTTTGTCAAAGGCGTTGAGCGGGCCGGTCAGGCGAATGGCTACGGGCGTGGGCAAGCCATCTGATTTGATCCGGAACTGGATCTCGGCGGTCGGGAAGGCGTATTCATCGTTGACCTCGTAGTTACAGGCCCCGAAATACTTCACCCAATAGTGATCCGGCACATCAGGGTCGGCCATGAAGTGGGCTGCGTTCATGCCATTCATCATGCGCAGGCCAAACCAGTGGTCGCTGCGCGTGTAGCCGGGTAGTTTTTGCTCAATGCAGGTCGTCAGGTTGGGCGGATAATCGGCCTGTATTTGTTTTAATGAAATCGATTCCGGGTCGTACTGGATTTGCTTGAGGTGCTTTACTTTGGTTAGTTCGATGGGTATCATCTGCTCATCCATGGCGTCGATCCGGCCCTGGCTATAATACTGCGGAGCATCCTGGTCATGGTCTTTAATAACGACGCGGGGCACGGGAGTATCGGTACGGTATTCCCACAGACAAAGCCCGATGGTGCGCAGGTTATAGGACATCCCGATCAAGTTTGACTTAGGAATAGGAGTTGTCTGAAACAGGGCATAGTTGGAAACGGGTTCATTCGCTTTAAAAAAGATGTGCGTTGTCTGGTATATCTCGAACTGTAGCCGTCGGTTAGTCCAGGTGCGGGCCGCCCGAAGATCGAAAGGCAGGCTGAAGTACCCATCGGTATCGGTAATCCCGTCACTCAGTTTACGCCACTGTAGCCACCACGTTCGGGCCCAGAACTCCACCCGCAGGTTATGAATCGG
>DATHAW010000704.1:0-2912 GCA_035296465.1 Spirosoma sp. | reverse complement strand
TTTTGCCACCGATGCGGTTCATGGCAATGGCCAGAGTGGTGTGGGCTTCCCACGAAATTGAACCAAACGACATTGCTCCCGTAGCGAACCGCTTGAAGATGCTCTCAACAGGTTCAACTTCCTCAATTGGAACTGGGGTTCCCTTCTTAAACTTCATCAGACCCCGCAACGTAATGGCGCTTTTATCCTGATCGTTGATGAGCTTCGAGTATTTCTTAAAGATGTTGTAGTCGTTTCGTTGTGTCGATTGCTGGAGCAGGTGTATCGTATCAGGGTTGAAAATGTGCTTTTCACCCCGCTGTTTCCATTGATAAATACCGCCCACTTCGAGCCGTGGTACCGACAACGCTACGTCGGGGAATGCCACTTTATGCCGAATCAGAATTTCGCGGGCAATTTCGTCCAGACCCATCCCGCCAATGCGCGATACCGTACCCGTGAAGTAGCGATCTACCACCTCAGAGTTCAGGCCAAGGCATTCGAAAATCATAGCACCCTGGTAGGATTGCAGCGTGGAGATACCCATCTTCGAGAAGATCTTGAGTAACTCACCGTTAACCGCTTTAACGTAGTTTTTGTAGAGCTTGTCCAGGTCATAATCCACCTGCAACAGCCCTTTATCTTTCATATTGGCAATCGTCTCGAAAGCCATATAAGGATTCACACCCGATGCCCCATACCCAATGAGCGTAGCAACGTGGTGGGTTTCCCAAACGTCACCTGCTTCAACCACAATGCCGATCTTACCCCGCAAACCCCGATGAATCAGGTAGTGGTGGATGGTTGACGTAGACAGCAGCGATGGGATAGGGGCATGGCTGGAATCGATGGCGCGGTCTGACAGTACCAGAATCGAGTAGCCGTCCTGAATGGCGTCTTCGGCATAGCGGCAGATACGGTCAAGGGCGCGTTCGAGTGATTTACCCTGCCCATCCGCGGTAAATAGGCAATTGATCGTTTTAGCCTGAAACTTCGGTTTGTCAATGAACCGCAGCTTGTCAAACTCCTGTGTTGTCAATACCGGCTGTTCCAGTTCAACCTGCCGGCAATGCTCCGGTGATTCGCTCAGGAGATTATACGTAGCGCCAACGAAAGAGATGAGTGACATAATGGCCCGCTCCCGAATTGAGTCAATTGGCGGGTTAGTCACTTGGGCAAACAACTGTTTGAAGTAATGGCTTAGGTGCTGACTTTGCTCCGACAGAACCGCAAGCGGTACATCAGTACCCATGGACCCAAGGGCTTCTTTACCCGTTTCGACCATGGGTCCCAGAATCATCCGCAAATCTTCTGACGTGAACCCGAACGCCTGCTGCATCCGCAACAGTTTGGCCGGCTCGTATTTCTGATATGTGCGAATCGGTGCTTCCAGATCCTGAATTTTTATTTTATTCTCGTTCAGCCACGTCTGATAGGGCTGGCGTGAGCTGATTTGTTCTTTAATCTCTTCATCGGCCACAATCCGGCCCTGTTCCATATCGACCAGGAACATTTTGCCCGGTTGCAAACGGCCTTTCGTGACGACGCTGGCCGGATCAATGTCCAGCACGCCCACTTCTGAAGCCATGATGACAATGTCCTGATTGGTCACCCAGAACCGCGATGGGCGCAACCCATTCCGGTCGAGCGTAGCGCCCACAATACGTCCATCTGTAAAGGAAATCGATGCTGGACCGTCCCAGGGTTCAATCAGGGCTGCGTGGTATTCGTAAAATGCCTTGCGGAAGGGGTCCATATGTTCATTGCCGTCCCAGGCTTCGGGAATCAGCATCATCATTACGTGCGGTAGCGAACGGCCACTCATAACCAGCAACTCAATGGCGTTGTCGAGGTTGGCCGAATCCGACTGTTTGGGATCGCAGATGGGTAGCAGCATATCCATCTCATCCTTCGTGAACTTCGACGATTCAAGCAGCCCTTCGGCCGCTTTCATCCAGTTGACATTGCCGCGCACCGTGTTTATCTCGCCATTGTGGGCGATGTAGCGGAACGGCTGTGCTAATTTCCAAGATGGAAATGTGTTGGTCGAAAATCGGGAGTGTACTACGCCAAGAGCCGACACTACGTCCTCATGCTGGAGGTCGGGGAAATACGGCTCTAGCTGCAACGTAGTCAATTGACCTTTATACGTAATGGTACGGCACGAAAGTGATGAGAAATAAAATTGGTCGACACCCGCTATCGTTTCGTTAATGATGCGGGTGCTATAGTTACGCAGAATGTAAAGTTTACGCTCAAAATCGTCGGCGTTTGTAATGTCGGCTGGGCGCTTAATAAACACCTGCTCCATCTGTGGTTCGCAGGAGCGGGAACCGCTGCCCAGATCACTATTATTAACGGGTACAACGCGGTAGCAAAGCAACTCCAGCCCCAGCTTTTTCATTTTGCGATTCAGCACGGCCCGGCACTCCTCCCGTAGCCATACGTCTTTCGGGAAATAAACCATACCCACACCATACTGAAGCGCAGGAGGCAGATGGACACCCAGTTTGCGGGTCTCGTCGAGGAAAAACTCGTGCGGAATCTGAATGAGCAACCCTGCGCCATCACCCGAATTAGCTTCGGCCCCTACAGCGCCCCGGTGCTCCATACGCCGGAGCATCTGAAGCGCGTCGGCTACGATCTGGTGCGACTTGCGGCCTTTGATGTGAGCCACAAAGCCAATGCCGCAGTTGTCATGTTCAAACTCGGGACGGTACAGGCCGACATTGGGTTGAATCAGGTGTTCAGACCCTTGTTGAGCTTGTACAGTAGTAGATTGGTCAACCTGATCAGACATGGCCGTAACAGTGTTGGGTTGATCCGCCGTTTTTGCCTATATATTGGTGAACTGGCAACAAAGGGCAAGAATAATTAAGAAAATCTAAATTAAAACGAGTTCAGGCGGGCAATCAAGTCAGGAGCTGATGGCC
>DATHAW010000703.1:0-4185 GCA_035296465.1 Spirosoma sp. | reverse complement strand
GCTCCTTCCTATCAACGAATATGGAGGAGGTTATTGCCCACCCCGACGTAACGATGGTATGCATTGCCCTGCCCAACAACCTCCACGCTCCGGCCGTTGAACTCTGCGCCAAACACAAAAAGAACGTCGTGTGTACCAAGCCACTAGGTCGCACCGCCGATGAAGCACTGGCCATGATGCGAATGGTGGAAGAAGCCGGCATTTTTGGGGGATATCTCGAAGATCTGTGTTACGCGCCAAAGTTTCTAAAAGCGCTGGAGACGGTTAAAAACGGTGGGCTAGGCCGAATTTTGTGGGCCAAATCGCGCGAAACGCACCCCGGTCCGCACTCTAACTGGTTCTGGGACAAAGAACAGGCTGGGGGCGGCTGTATGCTCGATCTGGGCTGCCATTGTGTCGAAATCGCCCGAAATTATATTGGCAAAGATGTACGACCCGTCGAAGTTATGTGCTGGGCTGCCACCCAGGTGAAACCCATTGATGCCGAAGACCACGCTATTGCCTTAGTAAAGTACGAGAATGGGGCTATCGGGCAGTTCGAAGTGAGCTGGACGTTTCGGGGTGGCATGGACCTCCGCGACGAGGTAATGGGTACTGAAGGCACCATCTGGATCAACAATTTTCTCCGTACCGGCTTTGAAATGTTCACCACCGGGAAAGGCACCGATTACGTTGCCGAAAAGGCCGAAAGCAACACGGGCTGGCTGTTTCCCGTGGGCGACGAAGTTAACGAACTTGGCTATAATCACATGTTTACCGACATGTTTGCGGCTGCTGAGGAAGGCCGCGACCCAGCTGAAACCTTCTACGACGGCTACGTAGTAAACGCGATTCTGGATGCTGCTTATAAATCGGCCGAAACCAAGCAGTGGGAACCGGTGCAGTTGCCGGTCTGGCGGGGTCGTGACGGCTTAACGATGGAAACAACGCTGACCGAGTATGACGCTGACCATTATCTCATTAAGCAGGAAATGACGCACGACGGCCGGAATAAGATAATTTTGAAGGAGAAAGTGAGCGGCAAGATAGTGGAACGGGATTTAGTTTGAGTAACCCCATACGGCAGCATTGCCTGAGCAATAATTCCTGAAACGATCTGGTGTTTGCTGATAGCCAGTCAATTTCCTTTCTTGCACTACGAAAATCAACACTCGAATTTAAAACTCAATGTGGTTAGACAATAAGAAAATCGTTGTCGTCGGCGGCACAACGGGCATGGGCTTATCGGCAGCAATAGCCTTCGTACGCGAGGGCGCTCAGGTTATTGTGGTGGGACGTAGCGCGGAGAGTTGCACAGCCGCCGAAAAACAACTTGATGGCAACGGCCTGGCTATGTCCGGCGATGCGTCGGATCCGCAGACGGCTCCGAAAGCGATCGCGCTTTGTCAACAGATTTTTGGCGGCTTCAATGGGCTGTTTCACGTAGCGGGCGGCTCCGGCCGGCGCTTCGGCGATGGTCCCCTACACGACATCACCCTCGATGGGTGGAATTATACCGTTAACCTCAACCTCACTTCGCTCATGCTCTCGAATCAGGCGGCCGTGCGGACCTTTCGGGCGCAGGGGGGCGGTGGTGTCATTCTCAATATGGGTTCAGTGCTGGGATCGCGGCCTTCCCCGGCATACTTCGCTACCCACGCTTACGCGGCCATGAAATCAGCCGTAATTGGCTTCACCCGGTCCATTGCCGCTTACTACGCGAACGACAATATCCGGGTCAACGTGCTGGCCCCGGCGTTGGTAGAAACTCCCATGGCCAAACGCGCTGCCAGCGACGATACGATCATGGCCTTCACCAAAACCAAACAACCCCTCGATGGTGGGCGTATTGGCCAGCCTACCGACCTCGATGGAGCGGCCGTCTATTTCATGTCCGATCAATCGGCATTCACCACGGGGCAGGTGCTAACAGTAGACGGCGGCTGGAGCGTAAGCGAAGGACAGCTATGAACGCCATTGGTATCGACCTCGGCGGCACCTGGATCAAGGGCGTTTTGATGCACATTGAAACAGGCGAAATAGTTAAGCAGTCCTATCACCCCACCCATGGCGAAAAGGAGGAGGGCGAAGCCTCGCCCGGTGCCGCCCACTGGCAGCAGGCCATTGCCGAAACCGTTGCCGAATTGCGGGCGGAGTCCAAATCGCTGGTAAAGGCCATTGGCCTGTCGGCCCCGGGGCTACCCAATGAAACCAACCAGTATATTGCTTTTATGCCTGGTCGGCTGAGCGGCCTGGAAAGGTTTCACTGGGGAGACTTCCTCAATGGGCCCGTTCACGTTGTCAATGATGCTCACGCGGCTCTGCTGGCCGAAAGTCGGTTTGGCGTGGCAAAAGGTGACAACAACGTAGTGATGCTCACACTCGGCACGGGGGTTGGTGGTGGCGTGCTAATCGACGGTAAGCTTTATCAGGGTAATTTTCAGCGGGCGGGTAGTCTGGGCCATATTACGGTCGATGCTGAAACCGATCGGAGTATTACCGGACAGCCGGGCAGTCTGGAAAACGCAATCGGCAACGCTACGGTCGAAAAACGGTCAATGGGCCGGTTCACGTCGACCTATCAATTGCTCGAAGCGGTGAAACAGGGTGATTATTTTGCACAGTGGGTCTGGTTGTCGTCGGTGCAGCGGTTAGCCGTTGGTATCAGTGCCTTACTAAACGCTTTCTCACCCGACGTCGTCGTGCTGGGTGGGGGCATCACACAAGCCGAAGATGAGTTAATGCTGCCCCTGGCCGACTTTATGAGTCTGTATGAATGGCGACCAGGTGGCCGAGCGACACCGATTAAACTGGCCCGGTTTGGTGATATGGCGGGGGCTATTGGCGCGGCAAGTTTTGCTATTCAAAATGAATTATGAACGAAATTCAGTAGACGGATGGCCACTGCCTCGCCGTAGATTGCTGGGGCTTGGCCGGTACATTCCTGAAAACTTCGCTAATTAACCGTAATCTCTGTACTCTCAAAATGCATGACAGATCAATACATTAAAAAATGCCGGGCTATTCTCGATACGGTCGAATCCCAGCAATCCCAGATTCAGCAAACGGCCCGCTGGTTTGCCGATACAATTCTGGCCGGACGTATGGTCCATGTGTTTGGGTCGGGACACAGCCGGATTATGGTCGAAGAGATGTGGCCGCGTTATGGGTCGTTTCCCGGTTTCAACCCCATTGTTGAACTCTCGCTCACGTTTCACAATCTCGTGGTAGGCGCCAATGGACAGCGACAAGCCATGTTTCTGGAAAACGTATCGGGACTGGCCGACCGCATTCTGCGCAACTACGCCCTGTCGGACCAGGATTCTGCCCTCGTAATCTCCTCCAGCGGCTGTAACGTAGTGCCCATCGAAATGGCCGAGTTGTTTCAGAAAAAAGGGGTAAAAGTGGTGGCCCTTGTCACGAAAGAACATTCCGATGCCGGTACCAGCAAGCGTACCGACGGTAAAAAACTCGGTGACTTTGCCAATCTGGTCTTAGATACGGGCGCTCCCATTGGCGACGCCATGCTGACCGTGCCGGGCTTAGATACACCCGTGGCACCGGGTAGTACAGTTGGGGGGGCGGTGCTGGTTAACTGCATTAAAGCCGAAGTGGCTAAACTGTTGACCGAAGCCGGTCGCCCGCCCAGTGTCCTGAGTGCAGGCGTTGTGGTTGGCCCCGAGCGGGCCGTGGACCTGTTCGAAAGCGCCTACGACGAACACGCACACCGATTGGCTAAACTGTACGCGAACGTAGGCGTAGCGAGTTACGTGAGTGAACCATGATCCAAACTACCCGACTAACCCTGCTGCCGTTAACGCTCGACCAGCTCAGGATGCACGTTGCCGATAGTACGCAGTTAGAGCACTCGCTGGGCTTGCAGAAGGGCCATCGCAAAGTGGTAGAGCCGTTATTAAGCGTAATTGTGCACTTTACCGTACCGCGCCTGCAAGATCCCGCCCGTGACCCGCTTTACAATACCATCTGGATTGCGATTGACAATCAAAAAAAGCAGATTGTTGCCGATGCGAAGTTCAAAGGCGAACCCGATGAAACGGGCACGGTGGAGATTGGCTATGGTACGTATCCGGCTTTCCAGCGACAGGGGTATATGGCCGAGATGGTCAGCGGCCTGGTACGTTGGGCAGGTGAACAGCCGGGCGTTTTGCGGATAGTAGCCGACACAGATGCTGAGAACGTAGCCTC
>DATHAW010000702.1:0-2162 GCA_035296465.1 Spirosoma sp. | reverse complement strand
CGCCATCCAGAAAGAACTGGCTACTCAACTTCAAAAAACAACCGATCCGGCCGAGCGAACCAAACTTTGCCAGTTGCAAAACCTCCCCCGCACAAAGGCCATTGCCGATCGCTACGGTGTAGCTATACAATTGCTTAGCGGGGCTGACGTATCGGCCAAATCCCTCAATTCGAAAGAACGGGAAGTGCTGGACGCGTACCTATACAACGCCGAGAAAAAGTTGCCCCAAATCTCGAACATTCAGAAGATCAACGATACGCTGTATGTTTATAACGCGGCCGTACCAACGGAGAATGTGATTTGTAAAACCTGTTTTGGCGATCAGAATACCCCATTGGCCGTTTGGCGGCTGGCATTTTCTAAGCGCGAGATCGTGCGCCGGATGGCCACTATGAAAAAGAAATAAATTAACGTTGTGCCGCCCACTCAATCAGCTGCTGGGCTGTCTGCGCCGGGTTATCCTCGGAAATCTCCATTCGGTTGATCGTGGCCGGGTCGCGCTGCGCTAAGCCATGCAGATACGCTTTGTCGTAGTAATCGAGCGTCAGGTCCGCAACGGTTGCATAGTCGTTACGGGTGAGCGCGTCGAGCGCATCTTTCGTCACCTTGCTGCCGAGCCGCTTACTGATACGCTCCGTGGCCTCAACCAGCAGGCTGTGGTCAATGCCCGTGTACTCGGCCACCAACCGCTGCACCCGAACGGCTTTGGGAACGTCGACAAATGCAACTGGGGCAGCCCTCATCTGTTGCCAAAGAGGCATGGGAACGAAGCAGGAACCCACGTTTCGGCTTTCATCTTCAAGCCAGATACGCCGGCCAGAGTCTAGTCTTCGCCACTCGCCGAAAATCAAATTCTCGAATTGTTCTGTGGCGGGCTGCGGCAGTTGGCCGATGGCTCCGTAGGTTGAGCCTTTGTGGTGGGCAAGCTGTTCCAGGTCAATAATCTGCTCACCCTGCCAGGCTAATTCCTTCAGAATATCCGTTTTACCGCTGCCGGTTTTACCACCCAGAATAAGCAGGTTTCGTGGCTCGGCAAACGCGGCTAATACAGTGTTTCGATAGGCCTTGTAGCCGCCTACGAGCGTGGATGCGGTCAATCCGGCCGTGTTCAGCAGCCAGGCAAACGAGCCGCTGCGCATGCCGCCCCGCCAGCAGTGCACGAGCACTTCTTTGGTTTTCGGGTTGAGCTTTTTCGATTTTTTCACGAATTTCGCCAGTTTGGGTCCGACCAGATCGAGACCGAGCAGCACAGCGGAATCTTTGCGCGCGTTCTTGTATTTGGTGCCAACCAGTGCCCGCTCTTCGTTGTCGAACAGTGGAATGCTGACCGCACCGGGAATATGCGCGTGGTCATACTCCCCTGGTGACCGAACGTCAATGACGGGCAGGGTTTGGGCTTTCTTCAGAAACTCGTCGACGGAAAGTTGCATGATGTACCATAAACCGCAATGTAGGGCTATGGTTCCACATGGCTATTAAGCACTCAGCTCCGGATAATTCCTTTCGAAGCCATCGTCGTCACCAGCCTAATAATGTGCTCCAGGGAATGACGAACGGCAGAATCAGTACCCAGATGATAAAGAATACGGCCATTCCCTTCGGATACGGCTGGTTGTTCAGCAGCGCGGGCAGAGCGGCAAACAGCAGCCAGGATAGTTTGTAAATGAGTTGGAACAAAAGTACCAGACTCATCTGCCGAGGGAAGAACAAGCCCAGTATCGACAAAACGAAAATGGCGCCCCATAGCGCCCCAACCAGCCGGATGGCTTCGGAATAAGCAAAGTCATTACTAAATACAGTAGCCTGTGCCGTTCGGGGCATGAACAGGCTGGTAATGCTGATCCAGCCCGCCACGAATACATTACCTACGTAAATGACCTTCATTAACAGAAGTGGGTTCATAACGAAT
Source organism: Spirosoma sp. (assembly GCA_035296465.1). Lineage (GTDB taxonomy): Bacteria > Bacteroidota > Bacteroidia > Cytophagales > Spirosomataceae > Spirosoma. The sequence continues at coordinate 253 of DATHAW010000702.1, read as the reverse complement.
TCGGCTGTTGTTCGGCAATCCATCTGATTTTCTCCATCACGCCCGGCAGGATCTCCCGGTACTTCCGCCCCAGTGCCCGGCCAAAAATACCCTTAGTCAGTCCTATAAACCAGACTTCGTGCGTGAAAGCCGTTTTACCGTTCTGATTGGTGAGAAAGCGCTTCACATACAAGGCGCCAAGCGGTAGTTTGGTCTTGAAGGTGTAGGATTGACCAGCAATAACTTCCGTCAGCATAAATGTCGACCTGGGACC
>DATHAW010000701.1:0-3463 GCA_035296465.1 Spirosoma sp. | reverse complement strand
CTTTCGCAGTATCCCGACATTCAATCGGTAAGCTTTAGCCACCGGCCTCCCGCCAGTAGCCAGTTGTTTGGTGGTTCTTTCAAATTCAATGGAAGTCCGGACTGGGCGCCTTTTCCCATTCGGGACCGGCTGGCCGATGCTAGTTACCTAAATACATACGGCTTACGCTTGGTTGCCGGTCGCAATATCATGCCCAGCGATACCATTCGTGAGTACCTGATCAACGAAACGTTACTTCATCAAATGGGCTTTCGCGATCCCCAACAGGTATTGGGTAAAACCTTACAGTATCACCTCTCATCTGTTCCGATGCCAATTGTGGGCGTAGTGAAAGACTTTCATGATAAATCATTACGCGAAGCCATTGGCCCCTGTTTCATAGCCAGCTATGCCGATTGGTACGCTCGGGCAGGTATTCGATTAGCAGGACAAAACCCAATGCAGTCGATTGGGCATATCCGCAAAACGTGGCAAGAACTCTATCCCGATGAGGTATTTGAATATGAGTTTCTAGACGAACAAGTTGCTGCCTTTTACCAAACGGAAACGCTGACGGCCCGGCTGATCAATACGTTCACGGGCCTTGCTATCCTGATCTGTTGCCTGGGTTTGTACGGCCTCGTATCGCACGTGGTGTTGCAGCGCACCAAGGAAATTGGCATCCGGAAAGTCCTCGGCGCGACCGTTGCCAGTATTGTAGCGTTGCTCAGTAAGGACTTCCTCCGGTTAGTCCTGCTTGCTTTTGTCATTGCCAGTCCAATTGCCTGGTACGTAATGAGCCGGTGGTTACAGGATTTTACGTATAAAACTAATCTGGATTGGTGGGTGTTTGCTCTGGCTGGACTGCTGGCAATGGGAATAGCGTTGCTAACCATTTGCTTTAAGAGCATCAGGGCGGCCCTGATGGACCCCGTAAAATCACTTCGGAGCGAGTAACGCCTTGTTATTCAGCATAAAAACATACTTTTACATTTCCTTTACAATGTTTTACCACTGTTTTATGGCAGGCAATTTTGGCGGAGGTAGGTTTGCTCTATCACAATTCTAAATCACAAAGAACATGAAACAGATAATGTCAATTTTTAGCCTTATAGCTGGCTGTTTTCTATCGATACAGAGCCTCGCCCAGCAACCGTTTTCCAGTTGTTCGGCCGCTTTTGTAGGCAGCAAAATGGTCGTAAATGAATATACTCCGAAAGGAAGCTGTCGGCTGGCGGCCTCCTCCACGGGCGAACTCACCGTGCAGACCGTCGAACTGTCACCAACCACCACTAAAGCGCTTCAAAAAATAAACTTTAAAGTGGCCATTCGCGATAAGGAAACCGGAACCTTACATCTTTTTTCGGGACGAACGTATAAACAGCTACCAGTGCAGTCTGTATTGGCTACATGCAAAAAAGGCGATCATATTGTCATCCTGACAGAAGACAATCGCTATGCTCTGCCCCACAATGAGATTCTCGTTTTATAAACTAACACACCACTTATGAAAATGTCACGATTCGTGTCAGCTTTACTGATGGTTATCCTGTTAATCTGGATGATTCAACCCGCTATTGCTCGCCCAACGGCTGCGTTTTATAACGATCCTGTCACCCTGAATGGGCATCCTGTCGATTACTTTACGTTTTCATTGCATACCCGTGGTGTCATAGAGCTACGGGAAAACAATATGGTGATGAAACACCAGCGGCCTATACCGTTTCGGCTCTTCCTTCGGCGTAAGGGTGCTATAATCCGGCAAATTGGATCAAACGAAACGGTTGATGTGTATGCCGTTAAACTCGACGACATCATGCCTTTTGCCCAATACGGTGATGAGTTGGTGCTTATGCCGGTTCGTCCAACCGATCAGCGCTCAAAACGGGTTATCAAACTAAATGCCTACAACCCGTTCGTTATTGGATTTGGTCGAGGCTGCTAACCTATTTGCTACGCTGCACCCATGAAGCTCACTCACCCACCGGTTTTACGCATCCTGATCAGCAGCGTCGCGCTGCTCCTGATTTGTTTGCTGTTTGCCAGGTTTGTGAGCAACGCATCCGGCACGAATGCAGTACGCTCAGATGCGTCGCAGACATACCGGACTGAAAAAATCAACCTCGCCCTGCGCCGGACAGCCCATCATCTGCTTAGGCTGGCGGGTGACTCTACCTCGCGCATCCCGGCCGTAGCGCAGCCGAATCCGCACACATTTCGGATTTCGCTCGGCCGTGCTTTCAATTATGACTCCCTGCCTTCCCTACTCAAACACTCGCTCCAACTCCACCACATTGAGGATGGCTACGATGTTGCCGTGCTTGACTGTGCCCATGGTGAGTTGCAGTTGGGCTATAACGAGCGCGATCTGTTGGGCAATGGACCCGTTCCCTGCGGAGGCCGTTCTTTGACCGCCGGGTGCTACGTTCTGCAAGTTACCTTCGAACCCCTTGCGCCAGCGCCACAACCATCAACACAATGGCCTCTGTTGGCGCTGGCCGGGCTTCTATCAGGTGTTACTTTCATCATGTGGCGTCGTCGGTCAGCGCGGACCAGCGAAGCAGTGGCCCAGCCTCTTTCATCTCCGAACCATGCGCTTCAATTTGGGCAGTCATGGCTAGACGTGAACAGCCAGCTCTTAATGTCCGGCTCCAGCCAGCACAACCTGACGTATCGCGAAACTAAGCTGCTACGTGTGTTTGTGAGTCATCCCAACCAGGTAATGGAACGTAGTGAGATTTTAAAACTGGTTTGGGAGGACGAAGGAATTACGGTGGGCCGGAGTATTGACGTGTTTATGTCGCGTCTGCGCAAGCTACTACAAAACGACCCCACAATCCGGATTGCGGCCGTTCATGGCGTAGGGTATCGGTTAGAGATTATTTAGCGACGCAAAGAGGGCCGGACTAATGGTGCGATCTTTATGCGTTCGCTTTACGGCCCATTGCCATCTGCAGCAGCCACGCAATGCCAACCACTAGCAGACACCCAATTACGTTGAGCCACAGGAACGCCGTCAGGTCCAGATACCAGCTCAGCACGACAAATACTTCAGCAATGAGCGTGGCCCAGAACGTAGCGCGACCACCGATGGATTTGACGTAAAACGCCACTACGAAAACGCCCAGAATAACACCGTAGAACAGCGAACCCAGGATGTTGACGGCCTCGATCATGCTGCCAAGCCGGTTGGCAAACTGCGCAACCACAATGCAAAACACCCCCCAGCCAACCGTGGCCCAGCGCGACGCCATCAAATAGTGTGCATCGTCGGCTTCACTTCGAACAAGGCGTTTATACACGTCAACGACCGTCGTGGAAGCCAGCGAGTTATAGGCCGAAGCAATAGACCCCATGGAGGCACTAAAAATAACGGCAATCAACAACCCAATCAGGCCGTGGGGCAGGTAGTCGAGCACAAACCTGAGAAATACGTAGTTGACATCGTTGGTATCGGCCGCCGGATTGTTCTTCTCAATCAGCT
>DATHAW010000700.1:0-3074 GCA_035296465.1 Spirosoma sp. | reverse complement strand
GGGCGAGGGGGTATTCAGTCTGGCACGGGGGTTTGCCGCATTGGGTGTGCCCAGTGTGTTAACAACTCTATGGAGCGTTCAGACCGATGCTACGTATCAGTTGACCAATAGTTTCTACAATTATCTGGACCAGGGTTTTTCCAAAGACGTAGCGCTGCAGCGGGCCAAGCAGGACTGGCTCGCCACCGCCGGGGGAGCCGCCCAATTGCCTAATTACTGGGCAGGGCTGATCCTGGTTGGCGACACAAAACCACTTGACCGGCCAGTCCGCTGGCCCTGGGTAGCGGGTGCTACGTTGCTGTTGATCGGATGGGGGGGATTTTGGTGGCGTCGCCGGCGCCGGGCTAAACCGAGACTTTCATTGCTTCGGCCAGCCTGAACACTTCCTTAAGGCATTTGGCCGTCAGCACGGCATCTTCCAGGGCATTATGAAATCCGTCTTCGCGGGTGAATCCAAAATAACCGGCAATGGCAGTCAGGCTGAGCCGGTCGGGTGTTTTTTTGCCGGCCGACAAACCGGCATTGGCTTTCAGGACGCGGAACAGGAAATAACCCAGTGTGTGCAGGTCGAGCAGAACGCGTGAATAGGGCCACTTCATCTTCTCGTAGCGATAGGCTTCCTTCAGAAAATTTATGTCGTTAATGACACTCTGCCCGCAAATGATGACGTCGCGCAGAAACGGCGTCCGGTCCAACTGGCCTTTGGGCACCCGCAGGCCGAGCTGCGCGCATATCCACTCTTCGAGTTCAGGCAGGACATCGTAAATCATCGGCGCATCTTCCAGCTCAGCCAGGGACAGGTTATGAATTTTCTCGGATGAGGACGAGAACGCTTCTTTATTTTCGGGATAGACGTTGGTCAGGTACTGCCCTTTCTCAATCCAGTTGTCGTCAAAGAGCACTGCTCCAATCTGAATAATTTCGTTGTAGTCCGGCTCCGGGCCGGTCATTTCGAGGTCGAGAACCAAATAAGGCATAGAATGAGCGTTGTGGATTTGCCCCAATGCTAATGTATTTACCCGAAAACATAAACTGAAAAATTATAGATCAGTTTTTCACCAGCGCAACAAATGGGTATTGTTTTCGGTTTTACTATCAACTATCCAACGAAGCCCCGACAGTGATGCTGCCGGGGCTTTTTTGCGTTTCGGCGTACTGCTTTGGCGACAGGCCCGTACATTTCCTGAACGCCCGGTTAAACGTAGCTTTGGAGTTGAATCCACAGTTGAGGGCGATGCCCAAAAAACTCAGGTGGCTGTTGGCTGTATCGCACACCCGCTGCTTAAACTCGTCGACCCGATATTCATTTACGAAATCATTAAAGTTCTTACCCGCGCCAACGTTGATCACCTGCGACAACAGGACCGGGTTGATCTGCATCCGGCGCGCCAGATCCGCCAGCGATAATTCAGCTTCGAGATACGGTTTCTCGGCATCCATCAGAAGGAGGAGTTTTGCTTTCGAGTTAGCCAGTTCTGGCAAGGCAGGTGGGACTGCGGGCGACGGTTGAAAAGTCAGGCGTTTGCCTATCTGTACCTGCGCGTAACCCGTAATGCTGACGTAATAAATGAGAATGACACCTGCCAATTTATCCCACCAATCCTGCCAGAAGGAAAGATCAAGCCAAATGTCCAGCATTGTCACAATGAGGCTAAATGTCAGGCTAAGGGTCAGCGCAATCAGAAAATTACGAAACCAATGAAAACTAAGCGTCTCCGTTTCCGAAAACTGCGTTTTGATCCAGGCGAGATAATCCCGATATAACATCTGCGACAGGTACAGATAGAACAGACTCTGCCCTACCGAAAAGATAAAGGTAATGTCGGGGATGTAGTAGGGGTCATGGACCGTTTCCCGCCAGTTAGCCACAAAATCGCGACCGAGCGAAAAAATGAGGAGGTGGTAACCCGTATCGACCAGGAACGGCAGCGCATGCCACCAATCCCGGCGGCTAAACCGAAAGTCGGCGTTGAATTGACTTCGAAGATAAAAGTAGCACAATGGGGCAAACAGCAGCCCAAGACCACGCGGGAAAAAGTCCAGTTCCCGCCAAAGAATCTCGATTCCGCCAAATCCCAGCATGTATTCCCAGATGTTGAAACTCATGCCCACCAGCACCCAGCCCAGCAGCACGTCGGAGAGCCGCTCTTCGCGCCGACCGCGCACCCACAACAGAATGGCATAGACCCAGGCCTGCACGAAGCCGAACAGTAGAGGAGTGGAGTAAGCATTGAAATAGAACGTCATGGGGCAGGGGCAGATCAACCGATTGTCTAATACATACGAAATGACGGTTAGTTAGTCAAAGATGTCAAATACTTTGCCGCTGTCTTCTTTTTTGACCACCAAAAATGGCTTGTTCATAAGGCGTTTACCACTCATGACAACAACTATCTGCTGATCATTGGCGAAATACACCTGCGTACCGACCACAAATTTTCGGCTTGCGAACGCATACGGAGCCAGCGTAAAAATAGCGGTGCTGTTACCCACTTCACCGGGCTTGTAGGTGATAAGGGCTACTTTTCGGAAGCGGATGCTGTTGTTACGAAACCGGACCGTAACCTCGTGTTCAGCCGGTTTTTCGGTGGCTTTCGCTGTCGGCTCCGGTTGGCTGATTCCAGTGGTGAGTGTTTTACCGCCATCGTCGGCCATAACGGTCAGGATGTGGCCACCAACGGTTTCGCCATCGCTGCTGAAATACAGTTTAGCTCCGACGGGCCAATTGCAGGGAACTGTTTCGCGTCGGCCCATGGTAAATCCGTAGGCGATTCCGGGCCCTTCGACCCGAAACATCCGATGGTAGCCCAGCGAATTTTTCAGCGTGAACGCGACCCGGTTCGTGCTGCCGGGGATAGCCTCTCCGGTAGTTTGGGCAAGGCCGGGGGTTAGTTCGGCAAACAGGATGACAATACTAACGAACAACGTAGAAATGAATGGCATGGCTGGCGACTGGTTTTGCGGGTGAGTTGATTGTATCGCAAAGGTAGCCACGCAACGCCCGCCGTTTCGACTCATGAAAAAGTTGAGACGGCTCAGATTATGATTTGAGCCGAACAGGGCTGATTATCGCT
>DATHAW010000699.1:0-3057 GCA_035296465.1 Spirosoma sp. | reverse complement strand
TGCTCACTGTCTCTCTTTGTTTACCATATCGCTTTTTAGGTATGACCCAGGCTAGCCCCGACTTAATACCTATCATCACTTTCATCCTCTTCATCACCGAAATTGCTTTTGGGGTCGAACATGGAACCGAGCAGGTCTTTGAACGACTGGCCCGTATCCATGGCTTTCTTGCCCACGAGGGAGTGTTCGGCCAGGCCATGCAGCGCAAACTCCATCATAAACAACTTTTCGGCTTTGGCCAGCTTTGGATGAAACTGGTCCACTACGTCGTCGAGACCATCAATGGTTTTCAGTCGGGCTTCGTAGTCGCGGTTCGTCAGGTCGTTCAGAATCTCCATGGTGTTGCCATCGCTGAACCAGTCCGTTATTTTCTTGTACGGATTTCCGCGTTTGTCTTTTTTAGCTTTCTCCGGATTGGGAAAGTACTGCAAAAACTGGTTACGGATGGCCTTCCCAATCAGGTTCTGCGCTACAATAACCGGCCCTTCCACCTCCCCTTCGTAAACTAATTCAACTTTGCCGCATATGGCCGGTACAACGCCATACAGGTCGGCAATACGGACATACGTTTCCTTTTCGCTGTTGAGCAAGGTGCGCCGTTCGGCGGAAGACAGCAGGTTCTCGTAGGCCGAGATGGTCATCCGGGCCGACACGCCACTCTTCGCATCCACGTATTCACTCTCGCGGGCTTCCAGAGCCACCTGTTCGATCAGATCAGCCGTCAGCTCATTGGTTTTCACCATTCCCTTCTGCTCAGCTTTGACCACGGCTTCCTGCATCGTAATTTTTCGGCCAATCTCAATCGACTTCGGGTAGTGGGTAACAATCTGCGAATCGATTCGGTCTTTCAACGGCGTCACAATACTGCCCCGGTTGGTATAGTCCTCAGGGTTGGCCGTGAACACAAACTGAATGTCGAGCGGCAGGCGGAGTTTAAAACCCCGAATCTGAATATCACCTTCCTGGAGTATATTGAACAGCGACACCTGAATGCGGGCCTGTAGATCGGGCAGCTCGTTGATGACGAAAATGCAGCGGTGCGAACGCGGAATCAGGCCGAAGTGAATGGTCCGCTCGTCGGAATACGGCAGTTTCAGTGTAGCGGCTTTAATGGGGTCCACATCACCAATCAGATCGGCGACCGATACGTCGGGCGTGGCAAGTTTTTCGGTGTAGCGGTCGTTGCGATGCAGCCACGAAACGGGTGTAGCATCACCTTTCTCAGCAATCAGGTCGATGGCAAAACGGGATAGGGGTTCGAGCGGATCGTCATTCAGTTCAGAGCCAGCCACGACGGGGATGTACTCGTCCAGCAGGTTGACCATCAGGCGGGCAATCCGGGTTTTGGCCTGACCACGGAGTCCCAGTAGGTTGATGTGGTGCATGGACAAAATGGCCCGTTCTACGTCGGGGATAACCGTATCTTCATACCCCCAGATGCCGGGGAAGACCACCTCTTTGTTTTTAATTCGTTCGATGAGATTTTCCCGTAGTTCCTGCTTTATCGGGCGGGGTATATACCCGGCGGCTTTGAGTTCGCCAAGGGTTGTTATGTTGACTAAATTTGATGTTTTCAGGCTGCGGTAGTTCATTGAGATCAACTAAAAAATAAAAGAGTGGTGATGACAAATGAGCGTGCCGATGGTGGAGATCACCGGTCATAATTCACCCGTCATTATACATATCCTCTAACAGGCTTTGGAAACAAATGGTTTTTGGACGCTCAAATTGGCTAATTTTACCCGATTGTGCCGGGTCAATGATTGCTTTTGCCGTTTATGAGATCACGCTGGTTGCTTTCTGTTCTTTTCCTGCAGCTACTGGCCGTATCGGGTTGCCGTGTTCAGAACAATCCGCCTGAACTCACCGGCCTTGCCCCCGGCAAAGCGTTCGTTGGCCAGGAAATAAACCTGACGGGCTATCAGTTCGGCTCCGACCCGGTTGTGATAGTGGGCGTCGGCACAGCGGCCGTATCGGCGGTCATAACGGCTAAGGATGACCGTTCAATTCGGGCCGTTGTACCACTCGTAGCACCCGGCTATACGCAGGTTCGGGTTCGTAACGACCAGGGCACCTCCGATCCGCTGCCCCTGGAGGTTCAGCAACCTCCCCCGGCCCTTACCGATATAACGCCCGGCAACGGTCTGCCGGGTACAGTCGTCGTACTGACGGGCAATTACCTGAATCAGCTCCGGCAGGTCAAGTTCAGGGATGCCCACTTCAAGGAAACTGTTGCTATTGTCCGCGACAGTTCGGCCCAGAAGCTGACCGTTGTCGTGCCCGACAACCTGCCGCATGGTCCGATGACCATTCTCGTTGAAACGGCCGGCGGTATGCTATTAGGCTCTTTCATTGTGGCCGGTACGCCCCAGATCAGCCGTGTTTCGCCGAAAGTGACGCGGCCCGGTGCCGAAATCATTATTCAGGGAGTAAACCTATCAAATGCCGTTGTACGCATCAATGACCAGTACATGGACCGGGCCCGAACGATTGTCAAAGACACCGAGATCAGGACCATTATTCCGGAGTTTGCCAAATCGGGCCGGGTTACGGTTACTGTTTTCGAGAAATTAACCGCAACCAGCGCCGATACGGTGCAGGTAGTGCAGCCGCCGTTCATCACCAAACTGGGTGCAGCGGATGGTTTTGCCGGCGAGAAACTCAGGCTGTCGGGGCAGAACCTGCGCGACGCAATGGCGGTGTCGTTTGGCGCTACGCTCGCTCAGTTCCGGGTCCTGAGCGATACGGAGATTGAAGCCACCGTGCCGAAACTGCCCGCGCCGGGATTAGTAGCTGTTTCAGTCAACAGCGCAGGTGGTACGCACAGCGCTACGGATCCGTTCTTTTATTTTCAACTACCCACCAACATAACCGTTAATCCAACCCGCCAGCTACGCAACCGCACCGTCACCATTTCGGGTCAGCATCTGCACCGCATTACGGACGTGCGCATCAACGGCCAGTGGGTACCCATTACCAACCGGGTTGAGGGAACCCAGCTCACTGTCAACGTAGCGGCTGACGGTACCAGCGGCCCCGTTACCGTTTTCAACCGCG
>DATHAW010000698.1:0-6922 GCA_035296465.1 Spirosoma sp. | reverse complement strand
TCGGCAAGTTAGACACGGACTGCCCACCAACCGACTCATTGACCCTGTTAAACGCCACTGTGGCGTTTATTTCTTAACGCGCACATTCACCTGGGCCGGAACTACCGCGCCCGGGGTGCTATCGACGGGTGCCTGCTGGGGCGCATCCATAGCCGACGAGTTGAGCGTGTCACCTTGCCGACCCATAAACGAACTATCGGCCGAAGCAGCAGACGATTCTTTGCTGGCTTCTTTGTTTCCGCCCTGACAATTAAGGAGTGCCAAGCTGGCAATGGCCATCAATAAGGCTATCAGCCCATTCTGGAGGCCTGTTCGGGTGTTGTTTATCATTGTTTTCAATCAGTTGAGTTAAGCTTTTTATAGGTACCTGGTTGTCACGTCGTTTTAAACGACGCGTTGATACCCGGTTATTTTTTTATTGGTGTCCGTGACGAGTCCCGAATACCGAGGGCGCCGGGTGCGGTCGAATCGCCTACCTGACCATTAGCCTCCTGAACGCTCTGTTTGGTGGCGGCCGAGGTATCTTCAACGGCGTTGGATTCTACCCGCGCGGTTGAGTCGGTGCTGACACCATCGGTGCTGTTCTGGTTATCGCTGCACTTCTGAATAATCAGGGCCGCCACCAGAATGGCCATCACGATCATGGCCCAGCGGAGCCACCTGACATTCTCCTGCCGACGATCCCCCTCGGGGCTTTTTGGTATGTTGGGGTTGATAACTGTGCCACTGAAGTTGTCGGTGCCCTGCACCTCCGTCTGCGGCCCGCTGGGCGTTTTGAGTTCGTCAAAGCCAAGCAGGTTTCCAACACCCTCTAAACCAGCCGGCATGGCCTTGCGGAATTCAGTAGCCTGACCCAGTAGCAGCGTCGACAGGTTATGATCTGTCAGGCCTTTTTCCTGCTCCTGCCGGCCCAGCAGGCCCATGAGCACGGCCCCGGCCAGCCCCATAATTGTTTGGACTGACTGTGGTTTTGTATCGCTATAGGTGCTGATAAGTTCTGTGGTGCGCGAGAGATTCGCACCGAAAATTTCGTCAAGAAAACCACGTCCGGCCGTAGCGGTATCAACGGTTTGCTGATGCTCATCGAGCACCTGGCTAACATCGAGTGGCGTATCACTGTAATCACCTTTTGCCAGCAGACTGATGAGGGATGATGACCCGCCCGATGCTTCAGCGCGTCGGGCCAGGCCACCCAGCAGCGATGGCAGCGACCCGTTGACCGCTTTGAGCGTATTGGCAGGGGACTCGCTTAACTCGCGGCTGAGCAGGTCAATAACACCGGGGGTAAACTGTTCCTGCAGGTAAGATAAAAGATGTACGGCCATTTTGCATTGATTGGTTGATAGGCCATTAACCGGCCCATCCGGCCGAATGTTCGATAAGAGACCGGGCCGTAGGGTTGAGTCCTAAATAAGTCGGGTTGCCGGAAGATTGAGTTAGCTAACTCAATCTTCCGGCAACCCGACTTATTTAGGACTTACTCGCTTATAATTGCGGAATACGCAGCACCTGGTTAGGGTAAATCAGGTCAGGATCTTTCAACATGGGTTTGTTGGCTTCAAAAATAACGCCATACTTCATTGGATCGCCATATACCTCTTTTGAGATTTTGGACAACGTATCGCCCGATTTGACGGTGTAGTATTGACCTTCCGCTGTTGGTTGGGCCACGTCCAGCTGGTTGTCGACGGCCTCCACACCCTCTACGTTGCCAACGGCCAGGGCAATTTTTTCGGCATCTTCCTGCGACTGCACCGAGCCGATCAACGTAACCGTGTCACCCTTGGTTTTAATGGTCAGGCTATTGTAGGCCAATCCAAGCTGCTTGACATGGCTGAGCAATGCCTGCGCCCGTACGGGTTCTACTTTCTCGGCCTGCGCCGGATCGGCCGGGGCAGCAACCTGATCCTTATTGAAAATCTTCTCGCCCACTCCCTTGAAAAATGATAAAAGACCCATTGGTTTAGTATGGTTTTGAATGAAACATGAAACAAGCAACTGGCAAGTCTGCCAATCTACCTGCTTCAATCAACCCGCTGCCTGCGTGAATGTTTAGGTTTGCTGCATCAGACAGAATTAGTATTTCAGTAAGATCGACCAACTTCTTACGCTCAAACGGGTTACTATAGCGTTCTATAGCCTGTTATTGTCTCTTTTCTTATAATCTACCGCTATTTCGACATGCGTTTTACTGTACGATACCAATGGGGGCTTTTTCTGACGATGCTCGTTGGGATGGCGGCCTGCACAAACAACGACATTGCCCCTGGAGGGACCACCGGTGGAACGACCGGTACGCCCTCCAGGGGCAATGCTGACTTTACCCGGTACGTTGCCGTGGGTAATTCGTTGACGGCCGGCTTCGCCGATGGCGGTCTGTACCGCGAAAGCCAGCTCAACGCCTACCCGGCCATGCTGGCTGGTCAGTTCAAAACGGTTGGTGGGGGCGATTTTGTGCAGCCTTTATTTACGGAAGCACAGGCCGCCGGTTCGGGGTATCTTAAACTTGTTCGGGTGCCCGACCCAGCCAATCCGGTTAGCCTGATTACATCCATCGCTCAGGTAGCGCCAGGAGCGGGCCGGGGTGGTACCAGCGGCAGCGGGTCGCCCCTGCTCACTAAGTTCACCACGGCCAATCAGAATCTTGGCGTACCGGGCATTCGGGTCGCTGATCTGCTCCGGGTTGGCTACGGATCAAGGGAAGGAAATCTGTATTTCGAGCGATTGGTAGACGCGCAGAGCACGACTTATTTCCAGTATGTGAGTGACAACCTCAGCGGGGCTACGTTCTATTCGTGCTGGCTGGGTAATAACGATGCCCTCCAGTATGCTACCTCCGGCGGTAACCTTCCGCCAACCGCAACGGATCTATTTACGACCAACTTTACGGCGGTCATGAATAAACTGGCCGAAGGGGGACGTAAAGGGGTGGTTATTGGCATTCCAAACATTGTGGCCACGCCTTATTTTTCGACCATAACTGTACCCCTCGTTGTTGCGCAGCTTAAACAGGCTAACCCCGCTGTTTCGGCCCTGGTGATCCAAACCGCCAGCGGTGTTCGACCCACGCAGGCCGGCGATTTGTTTATGCTGCCGAACGCTCTGGAGTATACCAAGATCGGTTTGGCTACGGCCGGAAATGGAAGAGGACAATATGGACTCAGCACCACGAACCCGCTGCCAACTCAATACGTGCTGGATGCCGGTGAAGTGGCCCTGCTGAACGCAAAAATTACAGAGTTTAATGGGATAATGAAAGCCCAGGCCGATGCCAAAGGGGCCGCTTACGTTGACCCCAACCCTACGCTCACGCAGCTTACGTCGGCTGCAGGTCTGGTGCAGAACGGCATTACGTATACCGGAAATTTCATTCAGGGGGGTGTTTACAGTCTGGATGGTATTCACCTGACCCCCGCCGGATACGCGCTCGTGGCCAACGAAATCATCAAAGGCATCAATGCCAAATACAGCGCTACGATTCCACAGGTAAATCCCGGCAACTACCGTCGCGTACTGCTCCAACAATAACCCAGCATGAAAATAAATAAACTTTTTCTGGCCGCGCTGCTCCTGTTGAGCGCTGCCGCCACCAGGGGCCAAACACCGGCATCGGGCATCGAACTGGGCCTCAAAGGGGGCGGTACGTTTACGCACGGCTTCACCATCGTTCCGGCTCAAACGGCTACTGGGGGCGTTGAGGTGCCGAAACTCGAAAACAACAGCAATGGCATTGGCATCGGCTATACGGGGGGCGTTTGGGCACGCAAGAACTTTGCAACGTTTTTTATTCAGGCGGAGGTAACCTATAACCGGTTTGTGCTGAAGCAAAAAACCAACGCTACGTTAGATATCAACGCGAATCCGGCTATTGCCAACGCGCTGCCGGTGAGTGTGATGCCGGGCCTAGTTAATGCAACACTCAGCATTACGTCGGAGTCGGTTTTGCAGGCCCTCAACGTGCCGGTTCTGTTCGGAAAACGGTTTATGGACGGCCGGCTGCGGGCCTATGCCGGACCTAACTTCATATTTTTTCAAAAAGCCGAAGCCAAGCGCGTTAACAGCGGACAAATCAATGCGAATGCTGCAATTGGCTTGTCCGAAACGCCCATTCCTGCATCTGGCGGTACAACAAACCTGTTGAACAAATACGAAGCCCGGAATCTGGAAATAAAGGATTTTACGTATGGCCTGGAGTTTGGGGCAGGTTTCTCGCCGATCAACCGGTTAGACATAGACGCTCGCTACACTGTCCCGTTTGGGGGATTTTATAGTGACAGGACCGTCAAGGGTTTTCTGGGTATCGCCACAATTTCGCTTGCCTATAAAATTTTCTAACGTACCCACGCAGGACGATCTTGTTGTCGACGCTGACCTATTTCTGACGGTATGTCGCCTAAAGAACAACTGGTTGGAAACCCTTACTTTAGCGTAGTCAACAGGCCCACGTCACTTCACTTGAAAATACTACTCGTCATAGCCGGTCCCACAGCGGTTGGTAAAACCAGTTTCTGTGTCAGGTTAGCCGAACGGCTACAAACAGAAGTCGTCTCGGCTGATTCGCGCCAGCTGTATCGCGAACTTAACATTGGCACCGCCAAACCCCAGCCCGAGGAAATGGGGGGCATTCTGCATCACTTTATCAACTCGCACAGCATACAGGACCCCGTCAATGCAGGGCGGTATGAACGCGAATGCCTGGAGGTGCTGACAGGATTGTTCGAGAAAAAAGAGGTCGTTATTCTCTCAGGCGGAACGGGTCTGTATATCAATGCAGTTTGCCGGGGCCTCGACGACCTGCCGCCAGTGGACCCGGCACTGAGAGAACAGTTAGTGAACCGTCTGAAACAGGAAGGTTTGGCTTCGCTTCAGGATGAACTGCGCCGACTGGATCCGGTATACGCCCAAACCGCCGACCTGCAAAACCCGATCCGTGTGACACGCGCGCTGGAAGTGTGCCTGGCGTCGGGAGAGCCATTTTCATCCTTTCGCCGACAGCAACCGGCCAAGCGGCCTTTCCAACCGGTGCTGATCGCCCTCGACCGCCCGCGCGACGAACTGTACGCCCGCATTGATGCCCGTATAGACGCCATGCTGTCGGCGGGTTTAGTCGATGAAGTCTCCTCCCTGCTTCCCTACCGGCACTTACCCGCGCTACAGACGGTTGGCTATCAGGAAGTATTTCCTTATCTGGCTAATGAATATGACTACGACGAAATGATTCGCCTGCTTAAACGCAACTCCCGGCGGTATGCCAAACGCCAGCTGACCTGGTTTCGCAACCAGGGAAATTACCGCTGGCTAGGTGCAGCAGAGGCCGAGAGAATGCTATCCGATTTTCCGTCTGATCCTTCGGCATACTTCTCATAGCGCCCGGTAGGCCAACATTCCGCCAATAACGTTACGGACGTTGTTGAAGCCATTCTCTTCCATATACTGCTGCGCCTTCGCGCTCCGTGCGCCCGATCGGCAGTGCACGATCACTTCCTCATCCTGCAGCCCGTCGAGTTCGTCCAGCCGGTAAGGTAGGTCACCCAACGGAATCAGCGTAGCGCCAATGTTGTCGGCTTCGTATTCGTTAGGTTCCCGAACGTCGATCAGATTCAATGTTTCGCCTTTCTCGATCCGCTGCTTCAGGTCTTGTGCCGTAATGTCCATGGTTGGTAGTCCGTTAGTTATGGAGTATATAAATTAATACGTTACGTCTGTCGGGTGGCCCGTTTGTCGAGTCACTTATCGAAAAAGTAAGAGTTTTTGTGTAACTGTCCGGTCGCCGTCAACCAGCCGGATCAGGTATAAGCCGTCGGGCAAGTGACCCACATTGGCTGTTTGCTGCCCCGGAACGGGTTCAATCGACCAAAGCACCCGCCCGCTCGAGCTCATTACGTCTAAACGCGTCAGGTGCCTGTTTTCCCAACGAATCAACCCCGTGGTTGGGTTCGGATAGACCTGCAGTGGAATCTGAGGTTCAGTGTCAGCCGTAGCCGTAATCAGCGCCGTGTCGTTGCCACCCATCACGGGCCTGAGCATAAACGCTCCCTGGATATTCAGGGCAGCCGAGCTTTGATTTTGCACCCAGTTGCTGCCCCCATTATAAAAAATTTCCCGACCGAAGGGGCTGTTTTTATCCAGCCCTAATCGCAGGAACGTCGTGTCGCTGGCGCTGATCTGCTGATAGCCAATGTAGAACGTATCGGTTACAGCAACGCCCCGGTCAAATTTGAAGTCTACAAAGCCGTTTCGATTCGGTGCATACTGCGTGGCAAACGACTTTCGATACAGCGCCGTTCCGGGGCGGCCATTCGTGTTGCTGAATACGGTGATCACAAAGGGCTGACCCGTTTGGTTGGTACGAAACGGCACAATGACGGCCCTGATGCCCGAAACCACATCGGGTTTGTTCAGGCTGTAGCGAACCGCCACCTGCTCACGCGGGCCGGTTTGCAGGCCAAACTCCCACGACCCATCATCGTAGGCGTAGTAGTCGTCGAGCACGGCCTGCGCCGAAAGGCTATCGTTCCGGCGGAGGTTCACACCCGGAATCGACGGACTCTGGTCATCGGTCGTTATCAGCTCAACTTTGTAGCGCAGCACCGCCCGGGTCGCGGTTCCGAAACCAGTAAGCGGGGCAGGCCTGATACGCTTGCGCTGGGAACTCAACGACGGAATCAGGACCGTATTTGCGGGCGGAATATCCTGCAGCAAGCGCCCCGACAGCTCGTCACGTATGGTGAATCGAAAGGTCGTGAAGTTGAAATTATTGAACAGGTTGTTGATATCCGTCGTGATCGAGTCGGCTGTTTCGGCAGCTGCATTGACCAGGTACTGCGACAGGGGCATGGCGGTGTATCGTTTCAGCAGCGGGCTGAGGGACTGCCGAACCGCTACGTCTTTCACGAACCGGTCGTTGCGGGAGCGACTCCGG
>DATHAW010000697.1:0-3007 GCA_035296465.1 Spirosoma sp. | reverse complement strand
CAGCCGATATTTCCAGCGTGTCCCCTTTCGCATAATATTTCTTGCCGTCGTGGTAAATATCCTTGCGGGCCCGGACCTTGTACGCCACGTTGGTCGGTGCCACCAGATCCTTGCGGATGTAACCGGGCACCTTGCTGGCCTCAATTCGCTGCCCTTTGTAGGTAACCTGGTAGTCTCCCATTTTCATCGGCTGATTATAGAAGAGGAGCAGGTTTTCCTTGTTCTCTTTGTTGTTATCCTTGGTAAAGTCGGCCTCATTGGAGATCAGATAGCCCGTATTGTTGAGCGAAACGACTTTAGAGTAGCCCGCCGAATACAAAATGCCAATCAGCATCAGTGCAATGCCGATGTGAGCGACAGCTCCACCGGAAAGCTTGTAATTACCTCTTATGACATCCAGTAGGATGGAGCCGTTGGCAATAATGGTGAACAGCGATACCGTAAGCAGGGCGATGTACACCGGATTGGTCACGTTCGTCAGCATCAGCATTGCCGCCGATACCAGCAGGGTGATCATTAGCGGCCAACTGAAAACCTCCCACATATTGGCCTTATCGACTTTTTTCCACCAGACAAACTGCCCGATGGCGGAGAAGATGGCAATCGCGATGGCAAACCAGAGCTGAAACTTGGTGTAATGCTTGATCTGATCGGTCGGCAAGGCAATATTCGACACGGCACCGAAAGCCTCAATAATTTTATTGTAAACCGGAATGGAAGTAGTAAACAGCACCTGGAACCCGGCCAGACACAAGGTAGTTGCTCCCAGGAAGATCCAGAATTCCCGGGAATAGGTTGTGATCTCCTTATCAGTGGTCGGAATGTGTTTCCAACGGATAGCCGCCAAATATATCGCCAGAAACAGGAATGTGAAGAGGTAAATCAATAACTGTCCGGAAAGGCCCAGGTCACTAAAGGAGTGTACAGAAGCATTGCCCAGTACTCCGCTCCGAGTCAAGAAGGTTGCATACAGAATCAGGATAAAAGTCGTAATGGCTAACACAATGGCCGACTTGAGCGCCGTCTCACTCCTTTTGTAGGCAATCATCGTGTGAATGGTGGCGATCAGCACCAGCCAGGGTACGTACACGGCGTTTTCTACCGGGTCCCAGCTCCAGTAACCGCCGAAACTCAGCGTTTCGTACGCCCAGTAAGCGCCCATCAGAATGCCGACGCCCAGCGTCATGGCCGAAAACAGGGACCAGGGCAGCGCCGGACGAATCCATTCGCTGTACCGCTTTTTCCACAGGCCGGCCACGCAGTAAGCAAAAGGAATAAGGGTGGTGGCGTAGCCCAGAAATAAGGTAGGGGGGTGAATCACCATCCAGTAGTTCTGCAGCAACGGATTCATGCCCCGGCCGTCGGTAGGAACGTAGTTGGGATTGGCCGTGAAAATGGGGGTATCCGGAAACACATCACGCAGGAGCATAAAGGGCGAACTGCCGAATTTGATCTCTCCAATCACGACGCCCAGAATCATCGATACCAGAAACGCCTGCACCAGGGAAAAGATCATCATCAGGGGGCCTTCCCAGGTTTTGTTGGTAACGATCAGGACAATGCCTAAAACGGTATTCCAGAAAATCCAGAGCAGAAAGCTGCCCTCCTGTCCGTGCCAGAAACTGGACACGATGTACTGAAGGGGCAGGTTGTTGGATGAATATTCGTAAGCGTAGTTATACTCATAGTAATGCTGCCGAATGATATGGAACAGGCTCCCTACAACACCCAGCACGGCGGCGGAGTGAATGTAAAAAGCAATCCGGGAAAACTTCTTCCAGGCCAGGGTATTGGGTGAAAGGGAGTCGGGTTGACGGGTTGCCTCCCAGTATCCGTAGGTGGCAACCAGGGTGGTCACGAAAGAGACAATCACTAGAAAGTGACCCAGGTTACCAATAAATGTGTGTATCATAGTCGATGAACGATCAATACCCATCCGCTGGCAGTGCCGTTGGTTCAGGCTTAATCGTTATAGGATGGATTAAATTAAGTAAGGAGCCATAAGCTTTCAGCGGGGCCGCTTAGGTAATCAGCGATTAGCTAACTCATTTATTATCAGTGCTATTTACCGAAAGTGCTTTATAATTTATTTGGTCTTTCTACCTAAGTGGATGGGCAAAATGAATCAATGCTATTTTTAATGTAACAGGCTTACTTGAAAGCTGATCGCTAACGGCTAATAGCTGACAGCTATTTACAGTTTGGCTGTTTTTTCTTCCTGTACCTTCAGCTCCGTCTCCTGGTATTTGGAAGGACACTTAAGTAAAATGTTCGAGGCGACAAATTCATCGCCCTGCATATTTCCAACAATCACAATCTGCTCGGAACGATCGAAGTCCTGGGGCTTGGGTTTGTGATAGACCACCCGGTGCTCCTCATTGTTGTTGTCGAGCATCACGAAAGTAAAGTAGTTGGGATCGAGCTGGGGTTGGTATTGCATCCCCACAATTTTCCCCAGAGGATCCTTCTTCAGTTTTCCCACCACGTGTATTTCTGAACTAGAGCCTTCTTTTGCCATGACGGAAGCCTCTTTGAACGTGACGTAGGAACTGGCATCGCCAGCCGTGCTGACAATAATGCCGATGGCAATGGCAATGATTACGATACCGAAAATATGGGTCTTTTTCATAAAGCAGTCAATGAATAATTTGTTAATGTGCTAACGCGATAATGTGCTGATTATGCTAATGAAAATAGATTGTCAACATATGAAAGCAGCACCTTTGTTACCAGTATCCTATCACCGGTTGAGTTCCTTTTCTACCTTGCTGATTTTGCCATCTAGTCGGACCAGATAAACAAACATCCCGATCAGAGTAACCAGCACGACAGCTACCACCACGTAAATCTTGCCGTCGGCCCGAAAGCGGTCGGCCATCTCCACAGTTTGATCAACACTTTCTTGTGCAAACAGGTTTAGGGAAAGACCTAATATTAAGACAAGCAGAGAAATAATTTTTTTCATGATCGGTATCAAGGGTTAAACATGAATAAGTGCTCCAACATT
>DATHAW010000696.1:0-8220 GCA_035296465.1 Spirosoma sp. | reverse complement strand
AGGCCAGTTAACACCCCTAAACCTCAGTTGCAGGAGGGCCGATTTACAGTTGATGTGTTAGAGAGCTTCAGGAATCCGCTACCCGATACGCTCATTCTCGAAAGCTATAATACGTCCTGCGACATCGGTCTTCGTCCAGGTCAAACATGGATTGTTTTTGCCAAATTGGTAAACGGGCAGCCGCTTGTATATGCCTGCGATTATTCGCTGCGTTACGACCGAGAGCTAGAGCGGGGTAGTGGTTATCAAATCCGGGACCGTATTGGCGACGAATTGCTGAATTCACTACGTCAATTTACGGGGCGACCAATTCAGGCGACCAACAACAAGATCGAGCGGTTCTACCCGAACGGGCAACGGGCACTCCTTACTACCTATCGGCGCGGTGGGGCGGAGCAAGAACGTACGGTCTGGTACGCTAACGGCAGGTTAGCGGGCAAAGAGTCGTACAAAAACGGCGCGATACATGGTCGGTCAACCTGGTGGTTCGTCAGCGGCAACCCGATGGTTGATGAAGCTTTTGCAGACGGTATTGCCATTGATACCAGCCGCTACTGGTACTACAACGACGTGGATTCAAGTTTCATCCTAACTACGCTTTCATTGACGCAGCCTGCCCGCGATTCCATTCTGCGTGCGAATAAACTATCTCATCTGCGTTCGGTCCGAATTAGGGACCGGCAGGGCAGGCTCCTGCGCGATCAGCAATTTGACCAGAATGGACGGTTGGCTGACGAAGCTATTGGCGTCCCAGAGACGGGCGTTGTGTGTCGAACAGCCTATGACCGGCAGGGACAGTTGAACTTTTTGATCGTGACGCGCACAAAGAACAGGTCGGGTCTTGACCCGGAGGCCACACTGCTGTACCGTATAGATTACGCATCCGATGGCTCGCGGGAAATTGCTTATTACGACACAAAAGGACGGCTGACGCGCTGGGTTCGCATCAAAGCGGGTGTTGAAACGGTGCTGCAAGAGAAATATTACCCTGATTGAGTGATGTAATACCTGAAACCAACCTTTGTTCAACACGCTATTTTATAGACGCGGCGCTGATGCCGCCCACCTTCAAACTCGGTGGTAAGAAACAAGCGGACACTTTCCAGCGCATCGTCAAGCGAAATAAATCGTTCGGGCAGGCAAAGGACGTTGGCGTCGTTGTGTTGCCGGGTTAATTGGGCGACAGTGGGTTGCCACACGAGGGCAGCCCGGATGCCTGGGTGCTTGTTAGCCGTCATTGAAACGCCCTGCCCACTGCCACACACCAGAATACCGCAGTCGGCCTGCCCGCTCTCGACCGTCGATGCGACAGGATGCGCTACATCGGCGTAGTCGGCAGCGTCCGCTGAGTAGGTGCCCACATCCGTGACCATATAGCCATTGGTTTCCAGCCAACTTTTGATATGTTCCTTATGGGCAAAACCGGCGTGGTCGGCACCGAGGGCTATGTGTTGAGGCATGAGGGACTGGGCCAATCAAAAACGTTTTGACAAAATTATTCGTTATTGTATTCCGCCCGAAGAAAACTTCGGACAATACGGCTTGTTTCGGCCGTAGCAGTCTTATTAGGCGGGTCTATCTTTATTAACCAGGTGAGTACGCATTGCGCCCACTATTTTTATTTGTTACATGGAAGCAACCAAAGAGAATGTTCAACGCTCTGAAACCCAGAGTACCGAACGCATTGCCCACGATTTACCCAGGCGCGACGAGTTACTTCTGACACCCGACGAACTACGCATTAAAGAAGCGTTTCAGGATCACAACTGGAACGAGATCAAAACGGCCGATTCATGGGTAATTTTTAAAGTGATGGCCGAATTTGTTGAAGGGTTCGACAAATTAGCCAAAATTGGTCCCTGTGTTTCCATTTTCGGATCAGCCCGCACCAAGCCCGACAATCCGTATTATAAAATGACCGAAGAGATTGCGGCAAAACTGGTGCGGCATGGATACGGCGTCATTACGGGGGGCGGACCGGGCATAATGGAAGCGGGCAACAAAGGTGCGTTTGAGCAGGGCGGCAAATCCGTTGGCCTGAATATTACTCTGCCCTTTGAGCAGCACAGCAACATTTATATCGACCCTGACAAGAGCATCAATTTCGACTTTTTCTTTGTCAGGAAGGTGATGTTTGTGAAATACGCCCAGGGGTTCGTGGTCATGCCGGGCGGAATGGGTACGCTAGATGAATTTTTCGAGGCCATGACGCTGATTCAGACCCGCAAAATTGCCCGTTTCCCCATTGTGCTGGTGGGCCGGACTTACTGGCAGGGACTAATTGACTGGATCACCAACGTCATGCTCGAACAGGAGCACAACATCAATCCAGAAGACATGAAACTTATCAATGTCGTCGATACGCCCACTGAGGCCGTAAAAGTCATTGATGATTTCTATAACAAGTATTTATTAAAGCCTAATTTTTGACGTAGTGTCGCACCGGAATGGGCTAAACGTGCAATCTGGTGCGGTTTGTTAAAACGGCGTTTCCTGGCTGGGGTCGGCATTGCCGAAGTTGGAGAGGTTGTTGGCTTTGCTTTTAAAGACACTACCGGCTGAGGGGGGGGCTCCAACATCGGCGGAGCGGTCGAAGCTGCTCAGGCCGTTCACGTCGGGGGAGAATCCCTGTGTGGGCACCGGCTCAAAATAGGAATCCAGATCGCAGAATTTGGTAAACTTGCTGATGAACCGGAGTTGGATCGTGTCGAGCGAACCGCTCCGGTTTTTGGCAATGATAACCTCACCTACGCCCACTGTGGAATTGCCGTTTTCGTCGGCCGTAATGTTGTAATACTCGGGACGATAAAGAAAACAGACCATGTCGGCATCCTGCTCAATGGACCCCGATTCGCGCAGGTCGGAGAGCTGCGGTTTTTTGTCGCCACCGCGCGTTTCAACGGCCCGGCTCAACTGCGACAGGGCAATGACCGGTACGTTCAGTTCTTTGGCTAAGTTTTTGAGCGCTCGCGAAATGGACGCAATCTCCTGTTCGCGGTTGCCTCCTGCCCGGCCCCCCGACGTATCGCCCGACATCAGTTGCAGGTAGTCAATGACAACCATCTGAATGTCGTGCTGGGCTTTCAGGCGCCGGCATTTGGCCCGTAGTTCCAGAATAGATAGGGCAGGGGTGTCGTCGATAAAAATGGGCGCTTCGGTCAGCCGCTGAATTTTGTGGTGCAACTGCGTCCACTCGTGGGGAGCGAGCGTTCCTTTTCTGATTTTTTCGGAGTCAATCTCGGCTTCAGCCGATATAAGCCGGTTTACCAATTGCACCGCCGACATCTCCAGCGAGAAAATAGCGACGGGTTTGCCGTGGTCTACAGCCGCATTCCGCAGGGCACTAACCACAAAAGCGGTTTTGCCCATCGCTGGCCTGGCCGCCAGGATTATTAATTCGGTGGGCTGCCAGCCCGACGTAACGCGGTCGAGGTTTGTAAAGCCGGACGGAACTCCCGTTAGTCCTTCCTGATTTTTCTTGGTTTCCAGCTCGTTGAGCGCCATCCGGACGATGGTACCCATATCAGCGTAGTTCTTCTTGATGTTCGACTCCGAAATCTTGAAGAGCGACTGTTCCGTACGGTCGAGGAGTTCAAACACGTCGGTTGTGTCCTCGTAGGCATCGCGCAGGATTGTCGACGACATGGCAATGAGCGCCCGTTTCAGGGCCTGCTCAGACACAATCCGGGCGTGGTACTCGATGTTAGCCGCCGAGTTGACCCGGAAGGTGAGCTCCGACACAAAACCACCCCCGCCTACCAGTTCGATCTCGCCCGTTTTGCGAAGCTGCTGCGTTACGGTGAGCAGGTCGATGGGGTCTGAGTTGCCAAACAAGGTCAGAATGGCATTATAAATGCGCTGGTGGGCTTCCTTATAAAATGTTTCGGGTTTAAGAATATCGACGACCGAGGAGAGGGCGTCTTTTTCAATCATCAGCGCGCCCAACACCGCTTCTTCGAGGTCGAGTGCCTGCGGAGGCAACTTGCCGAGTCCCGTGTCGAGCCAGGCGTTACCGGCCTGCTGTCGGCCACCGGCGAAAGCCGACGGTTTCCGGAGATGTTGGTTAGGGCGTGCGTTGTTGTCCATGTTGTACTATACTGCAAGTTTACGCATTCCCCGTCCCACAAGGCAAGCCATACCGCATCGCTATACGCTAGAATGTTTCGCCCATTAGCCGTAACATTCTGGTAATGTTGTGCCTACAGCGCCTAAAATAAATCTAAAATTTTTAGCAACGGTCGGGTAGGTGATTGGCGTATTTACTACGTAATAGGATAGAAGTCTGTAAGTCAGCAAGATACTGATTTATCGATAAAAAATACTGGTTTTGTGATAAAGTTTGGCGATCAATAAGAAATGCGCCAGTGTGAATAAAATTTCGGCCGGATGTGTTGTAGAAGCACAGAAATCGCTTACTTTTCGGAATCACACTTAACACTATTCATCGTTTGGTCGAAAAAGTCATTACCCTCGACAATGTCTCGCTCATTGATTTTCTGGGCGTGGAGAACCACAACATCAAGGAGGTGGCCGCTGCATTTCCCATGAGTAAAATTATCTCTCGTGGCAATGAAATACGCATTAAAGGCACAACGCCGGAGATCAGCCGCATTAGCGATATCCTCGATTCGCTGATGGACCACTACCAGCGATACGGTAAAATCACCCACGAAAACGTTCAGAACTACCTTGTTCATAGCGGTTTGCCGGCCGGTGGCCCCGCAGCACCCGTACCGCCCGACGACGATGAGGTGCTCGTGTACGGCACGCGGGGTGTGGTCGTACGGGCCAAAACCGCTAATCAGAAACGGCTGGTTGAAGCCGCTGAGAAATACGACCTGGTGTTTGCCATTGGCCCGGCTGGTACGGGTAAAACCTATACGGCGGTCGCCATTGCGGTGCGGGCACTAAAAAATAAAGAAGTCAAGAAGATTATCATCACGCGGCCTGCTGTGGAAGCAGGGGAAAATCTGGGTTTTCTGCCGGGCGACCTGAAAGAAAAAATTGATCCTTACCTGCGGCCCATTTACGACGCGCTCGACGATATGATTCCGGCCGAAAAGCTGAAGTTCTACCAGGAAAACCGAATCATTGAAATTGCTCCCCTGGCGTATATGCGCGGTCGTACCCTGAACAACGCGTTTATTCTGCTCGACGAGGCCCAAAACACGACCCCCATGCAAATGAAGATGTTTCTGACCCGGATGGGACCCACCTCGAAAGCCATCATTACCGGCGACCGGTCGCAGATCGACCTGCCCAACAAACAAAAATCCGGTCTGATCGAATCGGTCGAAATTTTAAAAAATATAAAAGGTATTTCGTTTGTTGAACTCGATGGCCGCGATGTGGTGCGGCACCGGCTCGTACGCGAAATCGTTTCGGCGTATGATCAGGCAGGCCAGTAAATCAGGTTATAGCACATTTCGAACCGGCTGGCGTTGGCTGGCCGGTTCTTTTTTGAGTCTGTTTGCCCTTGTTGCCGGGGCGCAAAATACCCCCGGCGAAGAAGGTAAGCTGCAGCGGTGCGGAACCGTCGAATATGAGAGGGTGCTACAACAGCGAAATCCCAATCGGCTCCGGCAGCTCAACGAGCTGAACCGTCAGCTCCAGCAGGCTGAAGCCAACCGGATGTTTCTGCGGCAAGCCGACGACCAGACGATTTATCGCATACCGGTTGTTGTTCATGTGGTTCATAACACGGCCTCGGGCGAAATTGGCGGCATCGCCAACGGCAACATCTCCGATGAGCAGATTGCTTCGCAGATTCAGGTGCTCAACGAAGATTACCGGCGTCAGCCCGGCACCAATGGCTTTAATACCAACCCCGTGGGAGCCGATGCCCGAATCGAATTTTTTCTGGCTACGAAAGACCCAACCGGCCAGCCCACAACCGGCATTACCCGGCATTATTACGCAAACAAAGCGTCGTTTGATGTCTTCAATGACGACGTATTGCTGTCGCAGATTGCCTACTGGCCAAGCGACCGGTATCTGAATATCTGGGTGACGAAAGTTGAAAACAAATATCTTGGTTATACCCAGTTTCCAACCATGGCCGATACGCTCAGTGGCTTACCCGCCAATGCGAATGAGTTTGTGGACGGGTCCATCATTGACTACAAGTACTTTGGCCGGCAGATCGGTACGGTTCGCAATTCGACGTACTGCTGTGGCCGAACGGTCACGCACGAAATTGGGCACTGGCTGGGCCTGCTTCACACCTGGGGCGATGCCGTTTGCGGTAACGACTACGTGGCGGATACGCCCCCAGCAGAAGGGTCTAATCAAACCGTTAACTGCAAGGAGATATTCTCTACCTGCTCAGGCCGCCGAACCCGCAACATGATCGAAAATTTCATGGATTATTCGCCCGACCTCTGCATGAACGTATTTACGCAGGGGCAGGTGAACCGGATGCGAACCGTGCTGGCACTCAGCCCCCGGCGGTTTCGACTCGTACAGGCAGCCACAACCCCCTTAGACGAAACGGAAAATCTAACCATCAATGCGTATCCGAACCCGGCCGTGTCCGACATTACGGTCGACATACAGCTGAAAGGGTTTCAATCGTTTACGGTGGAGTTGGTCGATCTGGCCGGGCGGAAGGTGCGAACCTCCTCATATGCCGATTCGCCGAGCACCCGCGTGTTGATGTCTACCAACCAACTGGCTACCGGTATCTATATCATTCACGTAAAAACGGCCAGCGAGTCGGTTAGCCGCCGGTTGCTGGTGCAATAAGTCTATCCTGCCCGTCGTGAACCGAAAAACCAACGTTGTGACTCGCCCTAACCTCTCTATATGATTGACGTTTTACCCATATTCAGCCCCGCTGACCTCGATTTGGCTTTTGCGATCCGAAGGCAGGTGTTCGTTGACGAGCAGAAGGTATCGGCCGATGAGGAGTATGATGAGTTCGAGACCAGCAGCCTTCATTTCCTGGCCCGATTTGATACGGTTCCCTGTGGTACGGCCCGCTGGCGTCGCACCTCCAACGGGGTGAAATTAGAGCGGTTTGCGGTGTTGAAGGATTACCGGAACCGGGGTGTTGCCAAAGCCATGGTGCAGGCTGTGCTGAACAATGTGTTCAGCCAGCAGCCCGAACCCATCGAGCGCATCTACCTCCACGCCCAGGTAAGCGCCATGCCGCTTTATGCCGCTTTCGGATTTGTGCCGGTGGGTCCGCTGTTCAATGAGGCCGGGATTCAACACCAGAAAATGGTCTTGCCAGGGTCTGCTTATAGCCTTCAATGAGGGGCCAGCCATTCGTGCGGTACGCGGCCGGCTTAATGACGGGTATCGTACTGTCTGTTTTTTTGCCTGATTGGCAGGCCGTACCAATAACCGCCGGTGCCGTCGGGATAAGCCTGCTGATCTGGGGGTATATACGTTACGTTCGGCAGTCAGTCAAACCGGTTCAGGCTGCACAGGGCATTGGCGCGTTACTCCTGTTATTAGCTCTTGGCTGGGTCATTACGTATCAGCGAACAGCCCGCAATCACCCCGATAACCTTATTCACGCCCACGATACGCTCCAGGCCTACGAGGGTGTAGTGACCACCCAGCCTGAAGAACGTGCCAAAACGTACCGGGTCGAACTGGAGATTCGCCGGGGCAGGTACACGAATAATGATTCGAAGTCAACGCTGCACAAAAATTCAGCACGACAAAAGTGGCAGCCCGTTAGCGGACGGGTAATCGTCTACCTGGACAAAACCACCGGGGCCATGCCGCGCTACGGTGAGGTATGGTTAGTATCCGGCTCACCGCGGCCCATTGACCCACCCCTGAATCCCGGCGAATTTAATTACAAGCGCTACCTGTCCTACCGAAACATCTACCACCAACAGTACCTGCGTCCGTTTCAGCGATGGGTGCTGAGATACGATCCGCCCAGCCGCATCACGCTGGCCGCGACAGTCGTTAACCGCTGGGCCGACAGCGTTTTTACCCGGCAGGTTGGCAGCCGGGCTGAGTACGGCATTGTGAACGCTATGATACTAGGTGTTCGCGATGGTCTGGATACGGACTTGTACCGGGCCTACTCAGCCGCCGGAGCCGTTCATATTCTGTCGGTGTCGGGTATGCACGTTGGTATATTGTTTGCTGTACTGACGTACCTGTTACGTTTTCTCCTTAAACGGCCGCGTGGCATGCTCCTCATGGCCATGCTGCAACTGGTTATATTGTGGTTCTACACCCTCGTTACGGGCTTTT
>DATHAW010000695.1:0-12186 GCA_035296465.1 Spirosoma sp. | reverse complement strand
AGGAAATTGGCTTTCGGGCTTACTCGTTACAGGGTTTACAGACGGGGTATGGGCTATGGCCCAGTCAACTCATCACCGCCTTGGCATTCGCTGGCATACATATTATTGGCGGTAGCGGCTGGATAGGGGCCCTGGTGGGTACCGGAACCTGGTCAATCGTCTATGGGTTGTCCGCAGTCTGGTCAAGAGGAATCGCGCTGCCGACTGGTATGCATGCAGCCTGTAATATCTGCCAGGCCCTGGTCGGTATGAAATCGGGTATTTCGGCAATCTGGACGCTAGAGCCAGCTAGCTCGGCCCCAGGAAGCGGGACGGATATCTCATTACTAAATGGGCTAGTCACCCAATTGCTCGTCATGAGTATCTGTGTAAGCGTATTGGCTTGGTTAGTCAGGAAAAGCAGGGTAAGGGAATATGCCAATGACTTTAATTAATTAGCTGGTTGTTCCTAAAGCAAGATTGGTAAAATATTCCTCAAACGGCCTATCATTCCTCATTGGTGGTTGTACGTAAAGAGTTGACTATAAGTTAGTTTCTAACGTGATGAGGAATCTGATTAGATCAGGTTATGGTAGTCCTTATTATTTAGTGTAAGCCATTACAAGTCAACCTATTAAGCCGGTCTGGTGGGACATAAAGTACGAATGTTGGTCACCACCCCAAGTAGAACTTCAGGTTAGAAGTTGTTTATTCGCTACGTAAACTCTTGATGGGGTTGGCCCTGGCAGCCCGGTATACTTTTGTGCCAATTATCGACCCGCAGCAAAGCAGGACAATCAGCCCGGTAGCCACGTACGGTTCGGGACCAATAGAGGGGTGGTACCTGAAGATGAACCGAAAGATAAACTTGTCCGTGAACAGATACCCCAACACCGAACCCGTCACGAAGGCAATCAGCAGGATAGAGACGAACGACCGGTTGACCAGACCCATAATCTGTAGTACCGATGCACCCAGTACCTTGCGCATACCAATTTCTTTGCTTCTTTTGTCGATGTTGAGTGAAATCAGAGCGAACAGACCCGAGGCTGATAAGAGCAACGTAACAAAAGCCAGGAAGAAAGCCACCGACTTGAACCCCTGCGTGAGCCGCACTTCTTTTTCCATCAGGTCAGCCTGCAAATAGCCGTGATACGGTGCATTGGGGGCTGCCTTGTCCCAGG
Organism: Spirosoma sp.; assembly: GCA_035296465.1. Taxonomy (GTDB): domain Bacteria; phylum Bacteroidota; class Bacteroidia; order Cytophagales; family Spirosomataceae; genus Spirosoma. Next base: position 11,023 of record DATHAW010000695.1, on the reverse strand, counting down.
CTGTTTGTAAAAATTTAGTTACCCGCAGCAATTCGTCCTCACGCGCCCGGACGACCATAAACCGGTAATCCACGGGTTTGGCTAAACGCAGCACGCAGGGGGGGACCAGTGCGTGGAGGCCGTACTCTTTGTAGTCGTTTACTACCCCGACGATGGTGTAGCTGGTGCTATCCAGGGTGATACGCTGGCCCAGGGGCTTGGGCAGGTGGAGTTGCTGAACAAACGTCTGGTTGACCAGAATCGACTCCTCGGCGTCGGCACCCGTCTCATAAAAATGACGGCCCTGGGCTAGTTGGATGCCCATGCTGGTCAGGTAATCTTTACCGCCCACGTGGGCTATCTGAGCCTGTATTTGCTGATCCTGAGCACCGGCCTTTACCGTATAGGAACCATCGCCGATTTGCTGGGCGGTTCCGGCGATGCTTAGTACCGACGGGTGCTGGCGAACGGCCTGGCTGAAAGCCGTATACTGTTGCGGATTGGCTACTTCGACGACGGCTATCTCATGGATGGCGTACCCAAAATCGGCCTTTTCCTGAAAGGCGGCATTCTGAGTCATCACGATGCCTACCACCAGCGCGAAGCAGGATAAACTGAACTGAGCAACCAGCAGGCAGCGAGTAAATCGGTTGAAGGAGCCCAGCAAGGTCTTACCGGTCAGAATGCGGACGGGTTGAAACGAGCTGATGTAGAGTGCCGGGTAAAGTCCCGAAAAAAGCGCACTAACCATGGGCATCAGCAGCAACAACAGCCATAAGCCGTAGCTTTGGCCCCATTCGAGCCTTAACTCAGCGTTGGTAGTCTGATTAACGATTGGAAGTAGTAAACTGACAAACAGCAATGCCAGCCCTAACGCCAGCATACACAGCACTACGTTTTCGGTCAGGAATTGTCGGATCAGTTGACTTTTAACGCCCCCGATAACCTTACGGATACCAATTTCCTTTAAACGACCACTGGCGAAGGCAATGGAGATATTGGTAAAATTGAAGCAGGTAATCAGCAGGATCAACAGTGACATCACAATCGGTACAATAACCAGCATGCCCCGTGGATTGGCGGTTAGCTGGCTTCCGTGAACGTAGCCCGGCATATCGACATCCGAACTGGTGGCTAACTCGCTAAATGATTGAAGGTAAAACCCGTCGACGGGCCAATCGAGCCGATTGCGGTTATGTAGCGCTGCATAGGGCTTGAGACCGGCGGCTATGGGAGTGGCCCCTCTCTCGTTGTTCACCTGGACAAACGTGGTAATCAGTGTTGGATTGGCCCAGTCGGTGGGGAGGGATTGCCCGGCCACCAGACCGTTTTCGAACGAGGTGATAAGGTCGAACTGGATACTTGAATTGGCCGGAATTTTCTGCACCACGGCGCCAACGGTGTAGACTCGTTCGCTACCGTCCGGTCCAACGGTCGTCAGAAACTGGCCCACCGGCATCTGTCCCGGGAAGTACTTTTCGGCCAGCGCTTCGCTAATTACCGCCTGATTTGGTTGACCAAAACCCGACAGATTGCCAAGCTTAAGCGGGAAGCGAAACAAGGTAAACAGCGACTTGTCGGCGTAGTGAATGCGCTCATCGATGATGTTGTCACCGTGTTTTACCACAATGGGCGCGCTGTTGAGCCGGGCAACCCGCTCGACGCCAGCCAGGCTTTTCTGAATCGTCCGGGCTAAAGGCATGGGCGTTACGGCCCACGGCTGCGTAGCTTCATCAACCTTGCGTATACTGTTGACCCGATAGATAAGGCCGGTTTGGCTATGATTTCGATCAAAGCTGGCCCGATAGTGATAGTTGAGGTAAGCCATAAGACAGCACGCCATGGCAAAGCCCAGCCCCAGCAGGTTAACGGCCACATAGGTCTTGTTATGCCAAAATATGCGGAAGGTGATTTTTAAATACGTCGTCAGCATGGTTGTAAGGGTTTACGGTGTTGCTTATGGTAAAGGATTTGCCCGGCGAGGCATTGCACTACTCAGCTAGTCAAAGCCTGTCCCCCTTGGCAAAGCGAAAAACTAGTAGCACAAGAATAGTTATTAGCAAGGTACCTTGTATTGCATAATACGTAGAAGGTAAGCTATAGGGTTGAGTGGCCCTAATAGGGTAAGGCCCGTGGTCGCAAACCAAAAGCAAGACGCTTAACAATGTTAGTGGGGCGAAGTCCTAGTTGATCAGGACTTGCTCTCTTTTGACTGGGTGCGTTGAAGGTTTACCCCTTTATGGCATTTTCGAAAACGGACATTGATTAAAGCCATGAGTGTTTTTCCTTATCGCAAAGACGGAAAAGCGGTCCGCCGCGCAGGGCGCCCTGTGGCGCCATATTGTTCAGCTAGTCCAAAGTGGCTAAAACCCTCTCTTCTCATTTTACCATAACAATGTCGCAGTCGGTCCGCCGATGTGGGCGCACCACCCCGGCCGCAGCTGTCCACTTTTGGCTGACGACGTACACTATTTGAATGTACACCAATCTATTTCCCATGGGAAAACTAGAAGCCAATTTCCATTGATAAGGATTGAGAGTCATAATTGGCGCTACAGGAACGCAGCTCTTTATGGTCAATTATTAGTGCTATAATCACCTGATTATTCACTTCGCAAGCTTCTTACAGGATTCATTAAAGCCGCTTTGATGGCCTGGAAACTGACCGATAATGCAGCTATTACGATGGCCACTATAGCCGCGACGGCAAATACCCACCAAGCAAGATCAACCTTGTAGGCAAAGCCTTGCAGCCATTCATGCATGGCGTACCAGGCCACCGGCACGGCTATAAGGATGGCGATAATGACCGGCTTTAAGAAATCGGTGGTGAGCAGCGCCACCAGATTGCTTACCGACGCACCTAATACCTTACGAATGCCAATCTCTTTCGTACGTTGCTCGGCCGAGAACATAGCTAGGCCGAACAGCCCCAGGAAGGAAATCAGGATGGCAATACCCGCAAAATAGCGCGACAAAATAGCTATCCGGTTCTCGGCTGCGTAGAGAGCCTGATAATCCTGATCCAGGAATCGGTATTCAAACAGCAACCCCAAATTGTAAGCCTGAAAGAACTGCTGAATGCGGGCCAGCGTTTGCTTTTCCTGGCCAGCCGCGATCTTGACCAGCACATTCCCGTTGGTGGGAAATACCCGCATGAAACAAGGCTTCACTCGTTCGTATAAGGATTCGAAGTGAAAATTCTTAGCTACTCCGATGATATGATACTCCTTACCCCAAAGCGAAACTGTCTTACCGACAGGTGCCTTAATGCCCATAAACGCAATGGCCGCTTCGTTGAGTATGATGGCTGAACTATCCGAAACATACTGCTTTGAGAACGTCCGCCCTTGCGCCATTTGAATGGTTAGCATTTCCAGCAAGTCATAGCCAACTTCGAGCGCACCAAACTCGATATTGTTGGTGCCCGGCTGTTGCTCCTGCCATCTGAGACCTGACGTGCTACCGTGGCCGCCCACGAGATTATGCCCAAAACTCGATGCGCTGGTCACGCCAGGCATCTTTTTAACTTCAGTCAAAAACGGCTCCAAGGCCTTGCTTAGTTGTCCTTCGTTGGCAAAAGTGATGATGTTGTCTTTGTTATAACCTAAATTCTTGGATTGGATGTACTCAATCTGTCGGTACACCATGATGACCGATACGATGAGTATAACAGAGATGGTAAACTGAAACACAACCAATCCTTTCCGCGCCCACACTTCACCAGCCGCGGTTTGAAGCTTCCCTTTCAGCACGGTTATTGGTTCAAAACCCGACAGATACAGTGCCGGATAACTCCCCGAGAGCAGTCCCGTTACAATCGTGATGGCTAAAACAGATGCGACCACACGGCCATTAAGCTGGAGCGTCAGGTGCTTGCCGGTGATGTCATTGAATTCAGGAAGGAGCAGCAAGACCAGTACAACGGCAAGAACTAAAGCCAGAAAGGTCATCAATATAGACTCGCCTAGAAACTGCAACAGGATGGCCTTGCGGTCCGCACCAATCGCCTTCTTGACGCCAATTTCCTTGAGCCGCGTCGACGCGCTGGCCGTCGACAGATTCATAAAGTTGATGCAGGCGATGACGAGGATAAACAAGGCGACAATCGAAAACAGCTTCACGTACGCAATTCGACCCCCGGATGGCTTTCCGTTTTCGTAATGATTGTTGAGATACTTGTCAGTGAACCGCTGGAGAAATAAGGGGCCAATCGACTTGAGGTCTTGTGTGCCATGCTGAGCCACAAACTTAGTTTTTAGGTACTGCGTTATCTTCTGGCTAAATTGCTCAACATCAACACCTTCTTTTAGAACTACATAGGTGTCTGGGTTGCTGTTGCCCCAGTGCTGTAGATTATCCTGGTATTTATCGAAAAACAGATCGTACGAAAATAAAACGTCAAATTGAGCCGTCGAGTTACGGGGTGGCTTCTCAAAGATACCCGCTACGATGTAAGGACCAGTAAACGGGTCTTGTTCCCACTCAATGGTTTTACCAATCACGTTCTCTGTGGTATGAAACAGCTTACGGGCTAATTCATCGGAGATGGCAACGGCGTGTTTGTTAGTCAAAAAATGGTTTTTATCGCCGTCGATGAACTTCCAGGAGAAGATGTTAAAATAGTCCTTGCCAATGAACTGACCACCGGCCTTGATGTGCGTATCCTTGAACGAAAGAACACCTTTATTACCAAACCAGGCAGGTGGAATCACCGACGTCGCGTACTCTACTTCGGGCATTTCATCGGCAAGTACCTTTGCCAGTAAACCCGGTGTATGCTCCGACGTATGAATGCCGCCATCACCCAGCGGCACGTTTTGCATAACCTGATATAGTTGGTTTTCGTTCTTGTGGAACCGGTCCATGTTCAACTCATCGCTCACCCACAAATAAATCAGCAGCGCACCAGCCAGCCCCGACGATAGTCCAATCAGGTTAATAAAGAATGAGCCATTATGGCGCTTAAAATTTCGATAGGTCAGAAGCAGGTTATGCTGCACCATAGTTGTATATAGTGGGTGAAGGTTTACGTTTAGCCAGCACTTCCTGCTAGTACGACTACTGGGCCTTCGAATGGGATTTGAACGTGAGCACGGTCAGTAGAACAACCTCTTCAAACACGCCTAAATAGGTACGCCGCATGGTGGGTTGTGATTCGCCTCTATTATTAAGTACAAATGCCTTGCCATCTTAACGAAAGTGCGTTTACACACAACGGGTGGCTTTTGTTACGTGGTAAGGTATCCCGGATTGTCCAGGATCGGACAGGGGGCGGACAGGGTCGGACACTTTTAATAAACGGTTGCTGCTAGCAGTAACGGGTACGGTTCACTATGGTGTCACAAGGTTGACCATCGGCAAACAGATTGCCAAGGTCGTCAAAACTGATTTTGGGCTGGTGCTGTACCCCTTATACAGTTTACCGTAACCGATAAGCCTGAACCTGTCCGGCATGTCCGGTTTTTAGCTTCCAATTGTCCGCTTTCGTACAACTAGCAAGATATAAGTCCAATGATAATATACTCATTGTCAATATATTAACAACAATGGCATGTTTGTTGGACTACCCTGATTGAACCGGTGAATCATTCACTATAACGCAAACAAGCCTGAACAACTTCCTTTTGAACACATTCACCAAACCCATGCTGGCCCTGAGCCTGCTGACGACCACTTCGCTCCTGGCCAATCCGACCAGACCGGATCAGCCCAATTGTTGTTGACGACACATCCCTATGGTCATTGTTGGAATGGATGGTCTATAAGTTGCTGCCTATAATTGACCTACCCCTGGAGGTTCCAGGGTTGTAATCCCACCAAGCGGACGCAGACGCTTAAATAGCCCCCAGCCTTATAAACCAAGTATCTGAGTACTCATAAATCTTATATCAAAAAAACTAAAGACCTCTCCTAATGCGGTATTTTACTTCCCTCTCTCTACTTATGGCAGTTTGCTTTTTTAGTGGATCAGTCAATCAGGTCAATGCGCAGGGTACACCAGCGTTATTATCGGCTAAAGTCGATGCTTTGTTTGCTGAGTGGAACAAGCCAGGTAGTCCGGGGGCTGCCGTGGGGGTGGTTCATCAGGGCAAGCTAATTTACGCGAAAGGATTTGGGGAGGCTGATCTGGAAACAGGGGCTCGTATCGGTCCCGAAACCATTTTTCACATAGCCTCCGTCTCCAAGCAGTTTACGGCCTATGCCATTGTCTTACTGGCCCAGGAGGGAAAGCTGTCCTTTGACGACGACATTCGGGTTTACCTGCCGGAGGTGCCTGACTTTGGTAAAAAGATTACGATTCGACACCTCATCTATCATACCAGTGGCTTACGCGATCAATGGGCTCTATTAGCCATGGCGGGCTGGCAAATGGATGACGTAATCACCAAGCAGCACATCATCAATCTCGTCAAACGGCAGAGGGAATTGAATTTCGACCCAGGAACCGAGTTTTCCTATTCCAATACCAACTACACATTACTGGCTGAAATCGCGTCCCGAGTGGGAAAGCAGCCGTTCTCAGACTGGATGCGTGAGCATGTATTTACGCCGCTGGGAATGAAAAACACCCAGTTCTACGATGACCATGAACGCATTGTTAAAAACAGAGCTTATTCGTTTTATAAAGACCCTAATTCGTCCAGCTCAGTATACCGGAAAAGTGTGCTAAGTTATGCCAATGTTGGTGCAACCGGTTTGTTTACAACCGTAACGGACTTGGTGAAATGGGTTGCTACTTTCCAGAAAATGCAAGTAGGCAAGCCAACTACCATGGGACAAATGCTGGAACGGGGCCGGTTAACCAAGGGCGACACGCTGCCTTATTCCTTTGCCTTGTTTCATGGAAAATACAAAGGGCTGGACCAATATGGTCACGACGGAGCCGATGCGGGCTATCGTTCTTTCATGTGCTACTTCCCCAAAGCCGATTATGGTTTTATTGTGTTAAGTAATGCAGCCGAGCTAAACCCGGCCCAGTCAGCTTATGCCATGGCCGATATTTATTTGGCTAATCAGGTTAAGGAAGATAAATCGAATAAGCCCGCAGCCAAAATCGCTGACGCTAGGGGTTACCAGGTTGATGGCAAACGACTGGATCAGTACTTGGGTGACTATCAGCTGGCGCCGGGCTTTGTTTTATCGTTTAAGCGCGAAGGTGACCGGTTTATGGGGCAGGCCACCGGCCAGCCTCCGTTTGAGTTATCGGCTTTATCCGATACGACCTTTTATTTGAAGGTTGTTGAAGCACGGGTTACCTTTCATAAACCCGTGAACGGAAACGTTACCCGGCTCACGTGGCACCAAAATGGTGATCACCCAGCTATGCGGGTGGAGGCTTTTACCCTCAGCAAAGAGCAGCTGCAAGTGTATACGGGCAAATACTACAGTCCTGAGTTAGAGACAATTTATACGATTAATTTGACAAATGACACGCTCAAGCTTGCCCATGTACACTATGGTGAGACGACGCTCAAGCCCGTAGCCAAGGACCGCTTTGAAACCTCCTGGCGGCTTCTACAATCCTTTTACTTAACGCAGTCGATAGCCCTGGTGCGCAATGCCAATGAGGAGATTATCGGCATGCGTATTTCGAATGGCCGCGTACGCAATGTCTGGTTTAAGCGATTAGCGGCTGATTTTGAGGGCGACAAGTCGCCCATGGCCAACAAATAGTACACGGCTTCGACTAGGGGTTCTTCTTCCAAACGGGTGAATTTACAGCCTAAGCAACCGCCCGGCAGCCCGGTAAGGGTTTAGTTTACGTGGGGATTCCGTGGCGGCTGACGATTTAATGAGTCAAGCTGGCCAGGCTTAGCCTCGCCGATTCATGGGTTCCGTAGCCGAACTGTCCTGAATCGTACACGGCTTGTCCATTTTCGGACGCATTTCTGGCACTTCAACGCCAAAAACAAGCTTTTTTAGCTAAAAAACTGGTTTTCGGCACTTGGTCTTTGATTTGCTAGGCATATAAGTAGGATATAACTCTCTGCCCAGATTTCACTCGTTGAAAACGGTACACATAAAAGCAATCTTTTTAAGCAATTTCGTGCAGTTCATTCATCGAACGGTGGCCATCAGACCCCGACGGTTCTACTTCAACCAACGGTTGTCATACCCCAAGGATAGGTGGCAGCCGCCGGTCGTGAGGCCACTACGACTGTGTTGAAGAAAAAGCTACCTGTTTGCTATGCAAGAGTGTAAAGTTTATGTTGCCCAACAAGCTTCTCTATGAAAGGAACCCACTTAGGCGAGTTTGAAGAGGTTGTGCTGTTAACCATCGCCCTGCTGTATGAAGACGCCTATAGTGTAGCGGTTGTTGAAGAACTAGGCCAGCGCTTAGATCGGCCCCTTAGTTTGGGCATGGTTCACCGGACCATGCAGCGACTGGAAGAAAAGAGATTAGTTCAATCTCAAATGGGGGAAGCTACCGCCGAACGGGGCGGACGACGCAAACGCCTGTATCGGGTTACCGCTGCTGGCGAGCAGGCACTTAAGGAATCACGTCGTTTGCGAAACGAACTGTGGACGGCTATTCCTCAAGCGGCTTTTAGTAATGGTTTGGTGTGAAAAAGCAACCCACACGAACAAGCCCGAACGGACGGACTCCGCCCCCGTGGATTCAAGGGTTGTTAAAGCGGATCACGACTCCTCACTTGCAGGAAGAACTCCTGGGGGACTTATACGAACTGTTTCGCAAGCGTGAACAACGCTATGGTTACGCCGCAGCCTGTTTTTTATACGGGGTGGATATCGTGCTGTTGCTCCATCCCCGGCTTTGGTGTAAGTCATCAGCTCTTTTAATTGGGTCACCCCGCAAAAATGACTACCCGCAACCCTGCTTTTTACTCCCGGCTATGATTGCTAACTATTTTAAGATCGCTTATCGGAACCTGACCCGTCACAAAGCCTACTCATTCATCAACATTGCTGGTCTGGCAGCGGGTATGGCCACCACCCTGCTCATTCTATTGTGGGTCAAAGACGAGCTGAGGCACGATCAGTTCCATGTGAACCACAACCGAATTTACCAGGTCATGCTCCAGGTGCCTCTTGCGGAGGGTACCTCAACCTATGAAACCGTAACCGTACCCATTGCTGGTGCGTTGAACCGGGAAGTACCCGGCGTAGCAGGGGCCAGCCTGTGTTCATTTGGGCAACGGACGCTCATTTCTTACAAAAATCAAACGACCGAAGAGCAGGGGCTGAAAACGGATGCCCACTTTCTGAACATGTTTAGCTTCCCGCTGGTGAAGGGTAACGCAGCCACGGCACTGACCGAGCCCAACACCATCCTGATTACCCAAAAACTGGCTGACAAGTTTTTTCAGAACGAAGAGCCGCTGGGCAAGCTTCTGCGCATCGAGATGAAAACGGATGTCAAAGTGGTCGGCGTGTTAGCCAATGTGCCCCATAATTCCTCCCTCCAGTTTGATTATCTAATGCCTTATGAGGAAGCCCGTATCAAGAACAGTAGCTGGGATGACAACGGCGACCAGGTTTTTGTTATGCTGAACAAAAGTAAAGCAGGCTCGCCCGACGCTGTGACCGAGATGAATGGTCACCTGCAGCGACTGGTCGGTCGGTACTTGCCCGGCAAACAGGATCGGTACTATACCCTGTTTGCCATGAATGACTGGTATCTGCGCCGGGATTGGAAGAATGGTGAGTATGGCGGTGGCGGGCGCATCGCCTACGTGCGTTTGTTCGGCATCGTGGCCTTGTTTGTGCTCCTGATTGCCTGCATTAACTTCATGAACCTCTCGACGGCCCGCGCTACCCAACGGGCCAAAGAGGTGGGCGTTCGCAAGGCGGTTGGTGCCAACAGACAATCGCTGATTGGCCAGTTTCTGGGCGAATCGCTGCTGCTGACCATCACTGCGGGCCTGCTGGCACTGGGACTGCTGTCGATCATCCTGCCTTTCTTTAACGATCTGTTGGGTAAGCGCATCACGGTTGAATGGACCAATCCACTCTACGTCTCTGCTTACCTAAGCATCCTGTTGCTCACCAGCTTATTGGCTGGCAGTTATCCGGCATTTGTGCTGTCTGCTTTCCAACCCGTTAAGGTCTTGAAAGGGCTGCGGGACCGCATGGCTGGGGGTGCCATCTGGTTGCGGCAGTCACTCGTGGTGGTGCAGTTCACCGTGTCGATCCTGCTGATTGTGGGCACCATCATCGTCTATCAACAGATCCGCTTTATTCGCCACAAAAACGTAGGCTACCGGAAAGAGAACCTAGTCATCTTCGAAGCCAAGGACCTCAACCAGCACCGCTATGAGCAAACCCGCAACACCCTGGCGGCCATACCGGGCGTACGAGCGATAACCGCAGCCAACACGAATTTCCGGGGGGCCAACTGGCGGGATTTTCCTTCCTGGCCTGGTGAACATAACACGTTATTTGGCAATCCAGCAACCATTGCTCAGATTGGCCGTATTCTGCAATCGTATCTGTCGCGTTAATTCGGATTTGTTGCCTGGTATTTCGTTGAAATAGCTTGACAAAGAAAAGACGTGCGTAAGAATGAGACCGGAGGACAGACTATTCCACTTTACAAACCGTTCAGTATAACCTATACCCGGCCAAAAAAGCTGAACGATTAACCTGAACGGTTTTACTGGACGCAAAAAGGCCCGCTTTCGGCCACCTCCCTCATACCTTAATAGCGTTCAGAAAAACGTCCGACTGCGGCCGGGTCCAGCCAGGTTGTGAAAGGAGAGTGAAACAGGCTTTTATTCCCTAGCTTCGACCCGCATCGGCGGACCGATCCGATTCCAACAGATTGTACCGAAAGAATCACATTGCACAAAAGCCACGTCAGCAGAATCTGAGTGGGGCTTTCTATGACGGTTTACTACACTGCTACAATCACCCACTTATATGTTAAACAATATTCTTTTTAGAAATAATTAAGAACCTGTTTGAGTTAGCACATTTAGAAACGAGGAAGCCGCCTATAGGAGTTAAGTTGTGTGCTAATTCAAACAGGTTCTAAACCTTTGCCCGAACACACGAAAGCCCGATAATAGGTTGCCAACTT
>DATHAW010000694.1:0-14142 GCA_035296465.1 Spirosoma sp. | reverse complement strand
TTCTTTTTGATTAAGACCATATTAACATAGGATAAATTATAGCTAAGTCTGTAAACAAAATAGGGCGACTGTAGTAGAGGTTGTAGGTGCGTATTTGCACTTCATGGGTAGTGACCACTAATCAATGTGGTGCATTTTGCTGAAGGTAAAAACTACCCTTACAACATCTATGTATGCGAAACTATCCACTGCTCATGTTAGTATGGGCACTCGGCCCTTTAACGTACCTATCGGCTCAAACAACCTATTTCCAGCAGGATTTTTCGGCGGGTGGAACGCCCAGCAATTACGTAAGTACTACGCCAAATAATACCCAGTTTAATGCATTAGCAGGTTTGAGTGCAACCATTACAAATAATGCGGTTCAGTTTACAAGACCTACTGATAGCGGAACTGGCCACATAGCGTACTCAACAAATTTTACCGGTTCGCCTACCTCTCTACACGTGCAGTTTAGTTTTGAAGTGCTGTCGCACGACGTAACGGTAGCTGGAACAAGTGCCGTTATTTTTTACGTTGGCAGTGGGTTCAACGCTGGACCACAGAACCCCAGTGTGGCAGAAACGTATGCTCGTCTGAATTTTAATCTTCCAGCAACCACCTCCGGGCAGTTTCAGGTAAGAACGTCGCCACAGGGTGGTGGCAGTGGCGGGACCAACAGTGCGGCTTTCTCCGGTCGGCAGACTATTACATTCGCTATGAATAATACCGGGAGCAGCAACTTTAGGTATGTATCACCAACCGGATCGCTGGAGTCGCTGGCCGATGACACCTATGATGTCTGGGTGGGCAACACGAAAGTCTTCGATGACCAGTTAGTGCTCACGCCTTCACAGTCCATTTCTAACTTTAAATTCCGGATAAATAATGGCGTAGGTGTTATCCAGATTGGAAACATACTTATGCGCGACATTAGTGGCGCCCTTCCTGTTACACTGCTCTCCTTCACGGCCAAACCGGAAGGGGACCGTGTTCAGTTGGCCTGGTCTACTACGTCGGAACTCAATGCTGAGCGCTTCATCGTCGAACGTAGCGCAGACCTGGCCGAGTATGTGGCAGTCGGGGAAATCGCTGCCAAAGGCACTACCAACACACGTCAATACTACAGCCTGACCGATACACAGCCGTTGCCCGGTAACAACTACTATCGACTCCGACAAATAGATCACGATGGGACTTCACACCTGTTTAAACCCGTAGCGGCCGTAATGAGCCTGGATGATGTAGCTGCCGTTGTCTATCCCAACCCAGCCGATCCGGCCCGAATTCATATGCGGCTGTGGAACGCCGGAGATGGGGTTGTGCGGCTATTAACGCTGGCGGGACAATGCCTGGAGAGCCGACTTGAACGTTCGCTAGATGGAGTGGACCTGGTTCCCCACCATCCGTTACAAACGGGTATTTATTTAATAGAGGTGCAAACGAGTGACCAGAAAATAGTACACAAAGTGATTGTTCGGTAGATTCATCTTTATCAGAAACATGTCTAAAATCAAAAGTGAGCAGATTACAGGTGGTCTATAAGTCGGCAAATAGCCTAAACCAGCGAATGGTCAGTCTGGATATAATACGTGGGCTGGCTGCACTGAGTGCCTGCATTTATCCTAATACGAACAGTCAACTTATTACTTACGAAACACCCATTCCTGGGCCTTGTCGGACGATTCACACAAAACGTTACGCTCTGACTAATACTAATTCCTGATGCGTACTGCTTGCTATAGGCTTAGCCTGCATCTTCTATTGGCTAATTGAAGCTCCATCCCAGCGGCTGTCCAGCCAGATCCACTAGCAGCAGCACAAAAAGTCTGAGCATTCTTTGATCAGATGATTTCTTCGGCGCAGTAAAATGCCTTAAAAAGCTGGGTTAAACGTGTACTGATGGCAAAATCACTTTAACCTACTATATTGGTTTATCAGTAAGACAAATTTCTGTTCACCCTGCTGACTAAAAATTTGGCCGCCGTTACTATTATTGCTTTGTATACGTAGTCATGTTATTTAACCCGATACACTAATCTTTCCTCACTACTTACCATCTAACGCTCAAACGAGTGAATATAAATGATAAAATTAGTGATGAGTTTGGTGCTGTTGACCTGGATGAGTGCCGTTTTGGCTCTGCGCACCAGTGCACAAACGCCTAAAGGGTATACGTTAGGAGACGCCGTTGCTAACTTCCAGGTTAAAAATGTGGATGGCCGCGTGATAAGTCTGGCTGACTATCGCTCGCAAAAGGGCCTGATCGTCGTATTTACCAGTAATCACTGCCCATTCTCGAAAGCCTACGAAGACCGTCTGATCGCACTCGACCGTATGTTTGCCCCCCAGGGTTATCCCGTGCTGGCTATTATGCCTAATGACCCCACTATCTACGAAGACGATTCGTTCGATAATATGAAAATCCGGTTTCGCGATAAAGGATACTCGTATCCCTATGGGATGGACAACACACAGGTGGCCAGCATGTTTGGAGCAACCCGGACCCCGCAGGTATACGTACTGAAGCAGACGAACGGACAGTTTATACTGGAATATGTTGGCAGCATCGACGACAGTCCGCAGGATAGCGGAAGTGTTAGACGCCGGTATGTAGAAGAATCGGTTGGCAACCTGTTGGCTGGCCGCCCTGTGCCATCACCCATTACCAAACCTATTGGGTGCGCTATAAGAAGCAGGTGAGACCCGTTCTGTCAATAACCGCTCAGCGGCATCTGAATTGAACTACGCATACCATATTGGCACAGCGTTTGTAGCTTTTTGGCTGAATCAAACTACACAAACTGTTATGAAAAAGACTCAGCTGGTTTTGACCCGATTTAAAAATATTGCTGGAACATTAATGCTGGTTACTTCGCTGGCTCTGCTGCAAGCCTGTAGTTCAGATAACAAGAAAGAGTCGCGTACCGAAGATGCCATGGAAAATACTGGCGACGCGGTGAAGGCCGATGCTAACGACGCTAGGCTTGAAACTAGTGAAGAAGTAAATGAAGCAGGTGCTGATTTTGAACGTGAGCGTAGAGAGGCAGTAGCAGATATGAATGTTCAGAAAGATAAACTGGACGCCAAAATTGATAAATTGAGGGCTGACCTGAAGCGCGAAGGCCGTGAAGCTAAGGCTGAATCGAGAGATGAACTGGCTGAGCTCGAAGCTGAACGCAAAGAATTAGGCAATGATATTGATAAGGCTAAAAATGCTACGGCAGCGGCCTGGAAAGACATCAAAGCAGGCTTTAAAAGCGCTGGAAAAAGCATTGGAAAGGCGTTAGATAAAGCGGAAGATAAAATTGACCCAGACGGAAAGGACGATTAGAGAATAGGTTTTTTCCCGAACATAAAAGGCCCAATCACAGAAGTGATTGGGCCTTTTATGTTCGGGAAAAGTGGGGCATGTTTTCTACAAATCTGTTGACTGGCAGTCAAATAGAAGGTCATCAGCGAACCGACAATTTCATTCGATCCGGGTATACCTGATCAACTTTCAGGTATGGTAGCATTGGTTGCACAAGCTCCCGGCAATGGTTACGTTCGGGCGCTTTATGATCTGTCTCAAACAGGAGGACCTGGCTATTCGGATACGGTTAAAACAAGCGGCTTCTACCCCCGGTTTAGTCAGTATGTCCGTCGTTACCCTTACTGTCCTTCGTTACAAACCACTCGCCCGGTTCCGCGCTTTTGCCAATATGGGCCGTGTGCTCATGCAGCCCCTGCAAGCCAACGGACTGACGTTTAGTAAACTAATGGGCAGCGGCATCAACTTCGGCCTCATCCCCGATTTCTCGACCTACGTATTCCTTGGCGTTTGGAACGACGATAACACCGCACTGGCCCTCCCTAAAACAGATATTTATCGGCACTTAAGCCAGGGAACCGAGCAAATCGCTACGCTTTATCTCCAGCCCCAGCGTGCCCACGGGCTCTGGGATGGACAGAAACCTTTTTCGGTGGATACCGAAGGAGCGGCAAGGAACCGTCGTTCATTGGTATCTGCACAAGCTTCTTTGTCAACAAATAACCCAGTCGCGGTCCTCACCCGCGCCACGATTCGTAACCGTGCCCTGCCCGATTTCTGGCGCTACGTACCACAGGCTCGCCAACGCCTGACCGAGCAGGCTCATAACCTGCTGTTTGGCATTGGGGTAGGCGAGGTGCCCATTGTGCAGCAATGTACCATCAGTGTCTGGCGTGATCCGGCCGCCGTTGAGCAATATGCTTACCGACAGAGTGGCCATAAAGAAGTAGTACGACTCACCCGCGAGCGTAACTGGTACTCCGAAGAGTTGTTTGCCCGGTTCAGCGTGCTACGGGCGGAAGGCGATATGTTTGCCTCCGTACAGCGGCTGATATCCTGAATCAAACAGGGTGTTCGCTTGTATTACAGCGCGGAAAATTGTTATTTTGCGGGCTAAAATATTACGTAAAAAGCGAAATGTCTGTCATTAATAAGATCAGAGAACGTTCAGGTCTGGCGGTTGGTGTTATTGCCGTCAGTTTGATACTGTTCATTGTGGGGGGAGATTTGATCGGCGGCCAAAGCATGCTGTTCGGCGGAGATCAACAGAAGGTTGGCGAAATCGCTGGTAAATCCATTGCCTACCCGGATTTCAACGCCAAGGTGGATGAGCTTCGGGCACAGTTTGAGCAGCAAACCGGTCGCGCTCCAGCCGAGCAGGATATGGCTCAACTTCGTGAACAGGCCTGGAATCAGCTGTTGTTTGAAACGGCCTATCAGAAAGAATTTGACGAACTTGGTCTGAAAGTCTCGCCCGAAGAACTCGTCGATATGGTGCAGGGCAACAATATTAGTCCTGCGGTTCGGCAGGCATTTACCAACCCCCAAACGGGCGTGTTTGACAAAAGCGGAATCATCAATTACCTCAAAGGGCTCAAAAATCTGCCCCCGCAGCAGCAACAGGCCTGGGCAAACTTTGAAAAAAACCTGGCCTCCGACCGTCTTCGCCAAAAATACGAAGGGCTGATGCGCCTTTCGGTATTTGCGACAACGGCCGAAGCCCAGAAAGAATACCAGGCGCAGAACTCGAAAGCGGATGTGAAGTTCCTGTTCGTTCCCTACTACGCCATCAATGACACAACAGTGAAAGTGACCGATTCGCAGTTGCAGGACTACCTCGACAAACACAAGGATGAGTACCCCGGCAGCAACAGCCGTTCGATCCAGTACGTAACTTTTTCGGTAGCCCCCTCGAAAGAGGACAGCGCCACGCTTTACAACGAAATCAAAAACCTGGCCCGTGGGCTCGGAGCAGCCAAAAACGATTCGACATTTGCTCAGCAGAACAGCGATGTGCGCGTACCACTGTATCTAACAGCCGGCGAAATGCCCGAACAACTCCGTGCATCCATCCCGACGTTCTCTCCGGGGGGCATATACGGTCCCTTCCGCGAAGGCAATACGTATTTTATTTATAAATACGGCGGCACCAAGAGAGACACCAGTTTCACGGCCCGCGCCAGCCACATCCTGATTCAGCCCGCAGCCAAAACTGACTCAGCTAAGGCCGACGCGCGTCGCCGAGCCGAAGCTGTTCTGGCGCAGATTCAGGGCGGTGCCAGTTTTGAGGCATTAGCCCAGACAAACAGCGCCGACGGATCGGCTCAGAACGGTGGTGACCTTGGTTATTTTAAGAACAACGGCCAGATGGTGAAGCCATTTGAAACGGCCGTGTTCAGTGCAACGGCTCCTGGCCTGATACCCCGGCTGGTTGAGACAGATTTCGGCTTTCACATTATAAAGGTGACGCAGCCAAAAACCAATATCTTATACCGCGTTGCGGCTATTGCAAGAACGATTACGCCGAGCCAGACAACCCGCGACGAAGCCCTGCGCAAAGCCGATCAGTTCGCATCGGACGTGCGCACAAAGGAAGCATTCGAAGCAAAAGTGAAAGAAGACAAATCGTTGGTAGTTGCCACCGCCGACCGTATTCCAGAGGGTGCTAACCAGATTAATGCCCTTACCGATGCCCGATCGGTAGTTCGCTGGGCCTTCGATGACAAAACGGACATAAATGCCGTATCGGAGCCATTTGAAATTGGCGACCAGTATGTGATTGCCGTGCTGACAAACAAAACAGATAAGGATGACGTAAAGGTGGTTGACTACCGCAACGAACTAACCGCCAAAGTACGTAATCAACTGAAAGCGGAACAGATTATTAATAAATTAGGTACGGTAAGCGGATCGCTTGAAGCGATGGCCCAAAAATACGGTGCCGGCGCGCTGGTTGAGACCGTACCGGATGTAAATATGGCAACGGGTTTCCTGCGCAGTGCGGGTATCGATCCGGTAGCGCTGGGTACGACATTCGGTCTGAAACCCGGAAAACGCTCCAAACCAGTAGCAGGCGAAGCAGGCGTTTTAGTGCTGGAGACTACTAAAGTTACACCCGCTCCCCCGGTTGCCGACTACGCACTCTACAAAACGCAGCTTCAGCAAAACAGCACATCGAGGATGAGCTTCTATATTAACGAAGCCATCAAGGAAGCCGCCAAAGTAGAAGACCGCCGGGCAAAGTTTTACTGAGAATTAAAAACAGTTTCGTAACAGAATCGCTATAAACAAAAACCGCTTGCAGATGCTGCAAGCGGTTTTTGTTTATAGCGGGCAAACTTCCTACAGCTGCTTGTTTAAGTATGCCACCATCTTGGCTAAAGCCCTGGAACGATGGCTAATGCCATTCTTCTGAACAGAACTCATCTCGGCAAACGTTTGGTCGGAGCCATCGGGTAGGAAAATAGGGTCGTAACCAAAGCCCCCTGAGCCATGCGGCTCGGTCAGGATTTGTCCTTCCACAATGCCCTCAAACTGTTGCTCAACCGGTCCGGTGTCCTGGCTATGAAGAACAAGCGTAAAAACGGTGATGAACCTGGCACGGCGGTTCGTTTGCCCGTGTAGTTTGATTAGTAAAGCCTGGATATTTTTCCCGTGATCACGGCTGCCGGAGTAATAGGCCGAATCGACGCCGGGTTCACCATTGAGGGTCTCAACTTCCAAACCTGAATCATCGGCGAAACAGGAGATGCCAAAGTGAGTCCAGACGTATTGGGCTTTCTGACGCGAGTTGCCATGGATGGTGCCGGTGGTTTCGGGTAACTCATCCTGACAGCCAATATCCTGTAGGGTTTTCAGCGTGAATGAGCCACCAAGTATGGCCGATACTTCTTCTAATTTATGGGTGTTATTCGTTGCGAAACAGAGTTCCATACATACTAAAAAAGCCGTTTTAGAGAGTATATCCAAAACGGCTTTTAGGGTTTAGAAAGCGACTAATTGACTTTAAGGACCTCTATGTCGAATAGGAGGGGGCTATAGGGTTGTATGGTTGCTCCAGAGCCGGTAGTGCCATACCCAATCGCTGAGGGAAAAATGAGCAGTGCCTTTTCACCAACTCTTAATTTAGTCAAACCATTCTCAAAGCCGGATACTACCTGCTTTCCACCAATTAGCACCTGAAATGTTCCTCGTTGGTTCGAGTCGAATTGGGTTCCATTCAGTAATTTACCCGTATAATTTACCGTCACCGTCTTACCGGTCGTAATGGCGGCTGAATCGGGCCGGGCTCTTGTTACCACCACGCGAAGACCGTCGTCGGTTTTTGAAGTAACAGCCAGGTTATTGGTATTGATATAATCGTCGATCTGCTGATTTTCCGTTCGTACGCTCACCACGCGCAGGTCATACCGCACCGGAGCGTATTGGGGCAGCAGCAGCGTTCCAACGCGGCCACCGTCCAGGTACGATGGCACCAGCACGGATCCTTCTTCGCCCTGTCTTAGTTTGATAATACCTATATACCGGCCGATCGTTATGCCCTTGGTGTTAAAGCCATTCAGAATAACGGTTGCCGGAACATTGCCTGCAATATCAGTGCTATCGACAATGACGCCATCTAACCGGCGGGTTACGTAATGATATTTTACCTGATCGCCCGTTAGCGGGGCCTGCCCAGAGGGAACGGTTTTGGTTTGAAGGAAATAAACCCCTTCATCTGTTTTAGTAACGGTGAGGTTATTCTGCTTGATGTACTGCTCGATTTCAGCTTCATTTTCGCGCTTCTTCCGGTCAGTCAACGCTTCGCCTGGCTGCTGGCAGGACCCCAGAAAAACAGCCATAGCCAGCAGTGAGTATACCCATAATAAGTGGGTCTGTATACGAGTCATAGGGTTGATTGTGTGACTGACTCACTGGGAGCCAGTATGACTAAGAACGAAGAGAAAGCCTATCTGCGTTCGCAGCATTCAGAATTGTTTATTAAAATCCCGGAGCGGCCTACCGACAGGACCTGCTCCGGAATTTGGTTTTAAGTTTTACAAGGCTTACGGCTCAGAACTAGTTACACGCCTAAACATGCAACTTCTACGCTTACCGTCCTGGCTGGGGCATTCCTGGCTGGCCCATACCGGGCTGACCTTTCTGAATATCGAGCAGTTCAATGTCGAACAGCAACACCGAGTTTGGTGCAATGCCCTGATTGCCACGCGGTCCATAGGCCAGCGTAGACGGAATGATGAGCGTAGCTTTTTCGCCTTTGTTCATTTTCATCACGCCTTCTTCCCAACCCGGAATCACCATGCCAACGCCCACCTGAAACTGCGCCGGTTTGCCACCCGACTGCGGGTTGGTTCGCGAACTGTCGAATACTTTTCCGTTCAGCAATTTACCCGTATAATGAACCTGCACCGCGTCTCCTCTGCTGGGGGTTGGTCCGGTGCCGGGCTGCGTCACCACGTAGTAAACACCCGATTCGGTTTTCTGTACTTTTCCGGTCAGGCCGTTCTTCGCTACGTAATCCTCAATGATTTTCGTGTCAATGCCTTTCTGCTTTTCAAATTCGACGGCCTGCGTTTTCTTATACTCTTCTTCCGACTGCACGTTGACCACCTTTACGGCGATTCCAATATCAGTGCCTTTCTGAACACCCGGCGGCAGTGGCTGCATGGCCTTGGTGAAGAGCGAGTCGGCGCTGACGTAGAACGTAGCGCTGTCACCTTTGCCCATCATCGTTAGGCCTTCTTCGTAAGAACCTTTAAAGGGTGGTACCTGCAACAGCATCTGAAAGGGTGCTCCCTCCTTATGCGTATCGCGCAGCACAGAGTCTTTGTTATTCATCAACGTCAGGTGCAGCGTCATAATGTCGCCAACTTTTCCCTTCCGGGTTCCTTCCGATTGCTGGTGCATCTGGTACTTCAGGCCGTTGTCCGTTACCTGCTGGCGGTTTTTACCGCAAGCCGCTGCAACAGCGACGATCAGGGCGGCTTTACCGAAATTTTTAAGAGACATGAGAAATTACTGGTTTATACGGATAATTAGAAAGTTGTTTACGGTTTACAGACCGGCTTCGGCATAAACACAGGCGTAAGCCCATCAAAAATGCAGAAACCGCGGTTAAACCGTCTCCAGCAACTGCTGCTGGTAATAGGGTAATACGGCTAATAGCTTACGCTCTGTTTCGGCCAGCGACAGTTTGGATCTCCCACCAGCTGCATTGCGGTGACCCCCACCGTTGAAATGCGCACTGGTTAAGTCACGTACCGAGAAATCGCCCACCGATCGAAACGACAGCCGGATCTCCTCACCCCGGTCAATCAGGATGGCTGCTGCCACAACGCCCTCAATGGCCAGTGCATAATTAACCATGCCCTCAGTGTCGCCGGTTTTCGAGCGGTAACGTTTCAGTTCGGCGTCCGTCAGCGTAATGTAGGCGAACTTATGCTCGGGCAATACTTTTAACTTTTCGTTCAATACGTAGCCGAGCAGCCGGAATTTATCGAGCGATACGTTGTCGAAAATACGCCGGTGAATGCTGCTGACGTCGATTTTAAGATCCAGTAGTTCAGCAGCCATGCGGTGTACATCGCCGGTGGTGTTCGAGTGGCGAAACGAACCAGTGTCGGTCATCAGGCCGGCATACAAACACTCGGCAATGGGCACGTCGACCAGATTTTTATCACCCAATTGCTCAATCAGCCGAAACACCAATTCCGCTGTGGCAGCCGCCATGGGGTCCCAAAGCATCATGTCGGCGAAAGACTCTGGTTCGAGGTGGTGGTCGATCATGATCTTGCGGGCACGCGACTGTCGCACCATCGGTGCCAGTTCCTTAATCCGGTCAAGTGCCGAAAAATCCAGACAAAAGATTAGGTCTGCTTCTTCCATTAACTGACTTACGGATACCCGCACTTTCTCCTCGAATGCAATAACGTCATCGTTTCCCGGCATCCAGTGCAGGTTTTGCGGGTAATCGGTTGGCGTTATAACTGTAACGCGGTGACCTTTCTTCCGAAGGTAGCCCGCCAGCCCCAGCGATGATCCTAATGCATCGGCATCAGGATTCTGGTGGGTTGTAATCAGCACAGACTGGGCGGGGCCGCCAGGCGGTTGCCCGATAACTGCACTAATTGCGTCAATGTCTTGCATACTCAACCGGCCTTGGCCTCAATCAAAACTCAAAAGTACGAATATTTCGGATAAGACGGTTGGCCGCGACGAGTGCGACATTGATTGAAAGTCATTACCTTTGCGCCCGCTCAATCCAGAGCCGCTCCCTTCAAAGCGGCTCTGGATTGAGCGACTAAAATTTGGATTTATTTACTCAGAATGGCTACGAACCAAACGTTCACTATGATTAAGCCCGATGCCGTAGAGGCTGGGCATACGGGAGCAATTATCAGGATGATCGAAGAAGCGGGATTCCGCATCGTATCGATCAAAAAGACCCAACTGACGCCTGAGCGGGCCGGTCAGTTTTATGCTGTTCACCGCGAGCGTCCTTTCTATAACGATCTGCGCTCTTACATGTCGTCGGGCTCGATTGTGCCCATGATCCTGGAAAAAGACAACGCTGTCGCTGATTTCCGGAAACTGATTGGTGCCACTAATCCAGCCCAGGCCGAGGAAGGCACCATTCGCAAATTGTATGCCAGATCCATCGAAGCCAATGCAATCCACGGCTCCGATTCCGACGAAAATGCGCAGATTGAAGGCAGTTTTTTCTTTGCCGGCACGGAGCGATTTTAAATGAACCAGGTCTTGGTTCGTTGGCTGGCAGCCAGAAAGGGCAAAAGTGCTTCTCCTGAACGGCAAAGGCAATCCACGCTTGTTAGGCACGTAGCAGTTGCCCTGTTAAGCCAACTTTTTCATAGTACCTACAGAAATCCCGTAAGGCACACATGTGACATTTGGGCGAGCGGGCTACGCACACGTAGCGACCGTGCAGAATCAGCCAGTGGTGCGCTTTCGGTACGTATTGTTTAGGGACATAGGCCATCAGGGCTTTCTCAACGGCCAGTGGCGTTGTAGCCGTGAGTGGAGCCAGCCCAAGCCGGTGCGACACGCGAAATACGTGCGTGTCAACTGCCATGGTTGGTTGATTGTAGACCACCGACAATATCACGTGGGCCGTTTTACGGCCCACGCCCGGCATCGTTTGCAGAGCCTCAACCGTAGCCGGAACTTCGCCCCCGAACTGCTCCATTAGTGCTTTCGCCATGCCCACCAGGTGCTTTGACTTATTATTTGGGTAGGATACACTGCGGATGTACGTAAAGACTTCGTCGGCCGAAGCCGCTGCCAGCGATTCAGGCTCAGGAAAGCGGGCAAACAGGGCGGGTGTTATCTGATTAATACGCTTATCGGTACACTGTGCCGACAGAATCACGGCTACCAGTAATTCATATGGGTTGCCGAAGGCCAGTTCCGTTTTTGGCTCCGGGTAATGCTGGGTGAAGTATTCCAGAAACCGTTGGAAGCGTTCTTTTTTGAGCATGCGTATAATACGTACGTAGTGGTCCGAAGACTAAAAGCCTTCGGACCACTACGTACTTTAGGGACAAATTGCACCAATCGGCTACGAATGACGTAACCGAACAGGTGGGTTTGCAGGATGGGTTTTTGAATAATTCAGAATGGTCTGCACCGTACTGATTCGGGGCTGACGTTCTATTTTGTTCATCAAAGCCCGCAGTTCTAGAGCTTCGAGAAAGAACGTCATCAGTTCCGGTTCCGACATCATAGCGTCTTCAATGAGCAGGTTTTCCTCAGGCGAGGTCTCCTCATAGACGTACCGGATTACATCATCTTGGGTAAATGTTTTTGTCATAACTCGGCGCACGTTTGCTTAGTTGTTTACGCAAATTTATTAAAGCGTAACGCATACGTCCCAAAGCCGTGTTAATGCTGACGCCGGTCGCATCGGCAATCTCCTGGAAACTCATTTCCTCGTAGTGCCGCATGATGAGCACCTGTCGTTGTTGCTCCGGCAATCGCTGGATCAACTCGCGCAAATGCTCGTGTGTTTCCTGCCGGATCTGAAGAGACTCAACTGAATCCTCCGCGAACTCAAGCGTATTGAACACACTGCTTCCGTCTTCAAACACCACACTGGGGTAGCGTTTATCTTTTCGGAAATAGTCAATTGCCAAGTTGTGGGCGATTCTGATAATCCACGGGAGAAACTTGCCTTCCTCGTTGTATTTACCCGACTTGATGGTGTCCACAGCTTTGATAAACGTGTCCTGCATTAAGTCTTCCGTCACGTATTGATCTTTAACGATCAGGTAGATGGTGGTGTAAATCTTCGATTTGTGCCGCTGCACTAATTTTGCAAAGGCCTTCTCATTACCACGGATGTACAGGGAAATCAGCTCACTGTCGTTTACCTGGGCTTTTTCCATTTTCAGTAAGACAATTAGGTAACGTAGAGCTGTGTTCCGATAGTGTGCGCTGGAGTTAAGATTTTATTAAATTCGGGTAATGCGGATATAAAAGTAAGGAAATTATCAACACAATTGCAAATAGACAAGCAATAAATCTGCCAAATGGTAGTTACTGCGAAAAATAGTTGGCACAATGACTAATTTTTAAGCAGAATGATAAGATTGATAGTTGCTTTCTTATCTACAGGAATCAATGTACCTACGTTCGCCTACTCCCTATAGATTCGTTTTAACCGCAAAACGTTTAATCTAATTTTGTGTATTTACGATTTATTTCCTGTTTTAGCCGAATAGGGCGTTAAACACAATAAAATAGGCGGTGTTGGGATCAACTATACAGCAGTACGCCATTCGCTACGTGTACCGATACGCCCACCAGATCAGTAGACCCTGCAGTGGCAGCCGCGCCCACCGCAACCAGGCTGGTACTTTCCGAAATCGGTTCGAGACGGCCA
Organism: Spirosoma sp.; assembly: GCA_035296465.1. Taxonomy (GTDB): domain Bacteria; phylum Bacteroidota; class Bacteroidia; order Cytophagales; family Spirosomataceae; genus Spirosoma. Next base: position 952 of record DATHAW010000694.1, on the reverse strand, counting down.
TGAACACATTGGCAGGGAAGACAGAAATCAGCAGCAATATCAAACCCCAGGCCGAAAATGAGCGCGTCGCCGGAAACAGTAACCCCAAACCAAGTACAATTTCGGCTATGCCGCTCACAATAACCATAGCCGAATGAGCCGGTATGTAGGGAGGCATCAGCGCCAGATACGGCTTTGGGTTAATGAAGTGATTTGCGCCTGCTGCGATGTATAGAAAAGCCTGAAGGTATAGACTTAGGGTACTCATAGATCGGAAGAAAATTGGGGCACATTGCGCTGGTTGCATTCAAACACATACGCCAGGCAACGTAAACATACTTCCCCCACGTAATAAACGATGCGACTTGCTGATTAAACTTACGGATAGCAAATGTATCCAACAGCCAAAACAACAATCTACATGAAGAAGAAATTGAGTTTACTCGCCGTAATGGCCTTGTTCTTGTCTGCTGGGGCTTATGCCCAAAGCCAGCCGCACGTGCATAAAGCCAAAATTCCACTGACGCCTGAGGAGCGGACTGAACGCAAAGCGGATCGTAAAGCCAGGTTAGCAAGTATGACGCCCGCCGAACGTAGGGCATTTAAACAAACGCATCAGGCCCAGCGGCAGGCCCGTTTAAATGCTATGACACCCGAACAACGGGCGAGAAAACAAGAACGTAGAAGGCTTCATAAAGAAACCAAACGGGTAGGCAAATAAAGGCAGCATAAAAACTAATAAAGTGCTTCGTTGTACCAAACCAATTTATATCAGTTTGGTACAACGAAGCACTTTATTAGTTGCGGGCCGTCACTCGACTACGTGTCCCACGAATCCAGCAGTGTTGTCTAAAATCAGGCCACCACGCCGAAAACCCAGCCCGCAAGCATCGCCTGCGTAAAATACCCCCGCCTGGTAGGTAAACCCGGCAGAATCCGTTGTAAAAGCGACGTATTCCTGGTATATCCTGGG
>DATHAW010000693.1:0-2922 GCA_035296465.1 Spirosoma sp. | reverse complement strand
CATCACGACCTGAGGTCAGACATAGCCGAGAGTGCTAATCGCTACGTAATTTTGACCGCTGTTTACGTATTGCATGTCTCACACAGAAACAATTCTTTTGCCGCCCGGCCGTAGCGTTTATTTTGCTTCCGATTTTCACCTCGGCACGCCAACACCCGAGCAAAGCCGCCTGCGCGAACGGGCAGTGGTAGCCTGGCTCGACGGCATTCGGTCTCATGCCGAGGTAATCTTTCTGGTTGGCGACATCTTCGACTTCTGGTTCGAGTACAAGCGCAGCATTCCCAAGGGATTTATCCGGTTGCAGGGTAAACTGGCCGAACTAACCGACGCGGGTACGCGGGTGGTGCTTTTCACGGGCAACCACGACATGTGGATGAGTGATTATTTTACGCAGGAAATGGGTATTCCGGTATATCGCGAACCGCGCAGGTACACCATTGGCAATAAGCAGTTTATGATTGGTCATGGGGACGGTCTCGGCCCCGGCGACTACGTATACAAACGACTAAAAGTCCTGTTCGAAAGCAGGCTGGCCCGGCGCCTATTCCGGTATCTGCATCCCGACGTGGGTATAAAGCTGGCTCAGATGTGGTCGCAGCGAAGCCGGATCAGCAATCTGGAAAAAGGAGAAGAAGAGTTTTTGGGCGACGATCGGGAATGGCTGATGCACTACTGCCGGGAAGTGGAAACTCAGCAGCATCACGACTACTATATTTTTGGGCATCGCCACCTGCCACTCGACCGGCCCGTATCCGAAAACAGCCGCTACGTTAATCTTGGCGAGTGGGTATCGGCCAAAACCTACGCTGTTTTTGACGGGGTCGACCTGCAACTGAAAACGTGGGTAGCCGGCCAATCGGTTTAGCCGACAACCCGCTCTTAGTTACCTTCCTGTAGGATGTCTTTTCGGGTCATGTTCTCGCGGGGCGCTTTGTTAAATTCGCTGCGCCACTCCTTCGACTTTAGGTCACCACGCTTCACCGACCGGATGAAGTTGGCCCACGCAAAGGGATTCGTGAAGGCAAACGTTGGTGTGGCACTGCGGCCCACGATAGACTCGCGCCCGAAAAACTGCTGGTTCACAAAATTCTGGTGGTTAGCCAGCGCACCCATCGGCATCGTTGCGGCCATGCGCATAATCGCGGCCGGGTCGGTGTTGCGAGCCAAATTGTCGCGCTCCATCTGATCGGGAAGCTTCAGATTCACGAACGCTTCTTTAAACAGTTCCTCCGTTGCATACGGATATACCTTTACTTCAGCCAGTGTTTTAACATCTTCCTGCAAAGCCACTACGGCTGAATAAGTCAGGTCGGTGAGCCGGCGCGGAATGATGTGGTATTGCGTTCTGAAGCCGACGTAGCTAAAGATAATACTATCGCCGGGAAAAACGGGCAGGGCAAAATAGCCATTAGCGGCCGATAATACGCCCTTTCCGGCCTTGGGAATATAAACGTACGCACCGGGCAACGGTTCGTTGGATTTACCACCCGTCAGAAACCCCGTAAACGTTACCTGCCGGTCCTGCCCCTGCGCATACGTATCGGTAAGGATGCCCGAAAGCAGCAACAAACTCATTCCCAGAACGATATATTTCAACAATTGCCTCATGCTTGTGAAGAGCACTGCTTAGGGGACTATGAATATAAATCCACTACCTGATACGCGGTCAATATCCAGCGTCCTACTGCCTTGTTCCTACGTAACTCATACAAAATAACGAATGATTTAGTGTCCGGCTGTATTCAGGCGAATAATTTAAGAAACGTTATGATGAAGGGCGCGGCCAGCAGTAAGCCATCAAAGCGGTCCAGGAAGCCGCCATGCCCCGGAATGCTGGTGCCGGAGTCCTTGATGGCTATGCTCCGCTTGAACAGCGACTCGACCAGGTCGCCATAGGTGCCCGTCACCACAATGATGGCACCAACGCAATACCACTGCCAGGGACGTAGTTCGGGAGCGTAAAAGGCCAGCGCCAGCGCCACTAATCCGGCGGCAAAAGCCCCCCCAACGGAACCTTCCCACGATTTCTTGGGCGAGACCCGCTCGAACAGCTTTCGGCGGCCAAAGTACGTACCGGCAAAATAGGCCCCGATGTCGCTGGCCCATAGCAGCAGCAGACACCCGATGATAATGGCCGGATGATAGCTCCCCCCCCGCAAGGCCAGAATAATCAGCAGCGCAAAGGGCATGGCTACGTAGATGATGCCCAGAAATGTGAAGCCAATGTTGGTAAACGGTTTTCGATCGCGTTTTTTATAGAGTTTGATCAGAAAAACCATCGACGAGGCCGGGCAGATCAGAAAGTAAGCATCGGTACTGATGAGGCCTTTTTCAGCGAGATACGCCAGCACGCACACCATACTGCCCACCAACGTACCGTAGGCCGTTAGCGGCTCAAACCCGTCCAGACCAAGCAGCCGGTAGAACTCCCGCTGTGTAAGCGCACTCACCAGCGTGAACAGCAGGGCAAACGTCCAGTCGGCATACCATATCATGAAAAGTATAACCGGAACCCCCGCTACGGCGGCAATAACACGCTGCTGGAGGTTTGTCAGCTTAGCTAAACGTTGCTTCATTCTCAAGGATTACTTTGGCCAGGATCGCATCTTTAGCCAGTACGTGTACGTCACTCTTGCCCAGACCCAGGGTTGGGTAACTGCTGCTCTGCCGATTGACAACCACCGCCGGAATGTCGTGTTCGGCCAGCAGCGCCTTTGCCAGTTCGGCCCGGTGCGGCAACGGCGTTGTATATACAGATTCCCAGTTTTCGTTCATGGTCGTTTTGTAAAGCAGCGCTGGTGGTCCATCAGTGCCCCGTTACGTTTGTGCTTTGTTCGCCCGTCGGAAATAAACCAGCAGCCCGGTCGTCAGGGCCAGCGAAACCACGGCACCCCAGACTGGCACCGATTCAGTGCGTTCAAT
>DATHAW010000692.1:0-5725 GCA_035296465.1 Spirosoma sp. | reverse complement strand
TGATAACTTTCGTGAAATTACCGTTGAGCGGTACTCCTGCCCGGCGCCCGTAAAAGTAGTTAGTGGAGTAAACGAACGGTTCATGGCCTTTTGCTTCCAGGATATCAATTTCGCCGTTGGTGGGCCAGTCGTCGCCGTATGACCAGAAAGCGGGCCACATGCCATAGCCAGCGGGCAGTTTGATGCGGGCAATCATTCTGACTTTAGGCGTTGTATTGTTAGCCGATACGTTCGTTTTACACTCAATACGTCCAGACGTGAAGTTGAACGTACGGGGTGTTGTATCCTCGGGACGCGTAGGGCCGACTACGGTTTCTCGTTTGGTGGCAATCGACAGAATACCACTGGAAAGGGTCATGTTCTGCGCCTGATACAATTGCAGTTCGTTGTTATAAGCCCCGCCATACCAGATATTCCACTTGCTAAGATCGGTTTCAAAGTTATCCTCGAAAATTTTCGTCCAGCCAGCGGCTGTCAGGGCGGCTTCGTCCAGTGTAGCGTCGCAGGTGCCAATGGTCGTCGCAGGCACCAGACTGTCAGTGGCAGGAACGACTGGTTCGGGCAGCGATTTACAGCCAACAGCTATGGCTGCGCCCAGTGCTGCATAGGATATATTTCGGATAACTTTGTTGCCAAACATAGGGGTGTAGGTTATGATTAGACAGGCCGACTAAAAGACTATCTCTCCGTAGAATATACCACGGTTAACGGCTAACCATATCCGATTGATTATATCACCTGTCCAATACCAAACAGCAGTACGAACAACAGCGTCGAGAGGGCCAGTTGTCCCAGCCGGGCGTTGAGTTCGGCCGGGCGTTTGTGCGTGGCTACCGCCCGGCCGTTCAGAACGAACAGCGGGAACGACAGCACATATACATAGCCGGGTAAAGAGGCATCGTTGAGGAATGAATAGACTAACGCGCTGGCCATGCCCGCTATAAGCAGCCCCCAGTGATACCGGATTGCCAAAGCCAGCCCCAGGCGCGTCGGAATCGACCGTTTTCCGGTCTGCGTATCGGTTTCGATGTCCCGGATGTTATTGATATTTAAGACACCTGTAGCAAACAGGCCTACACTTGTGGCGGGCAGCAAGAGCAGCGGCACAAACGACAGTGTGTGTAGAAAGTAGGTACCTAAAACGCCCACCCAGCCAAAGAAAATCAAGACGGCAATGTCGCCAAAACCTGCGTATCCGTATGGGCGTTTGCCATTAGTATATCCAACCGCAGCGGCAATACTAAGCAATCCAAGCAGGAGAAAAAACCAGAATCGAGCGGGAATAGCACTGAAATAGCCACCCGGCGAACCAGCATCGCGAAACGATTCAAGCAGTAGCCAGATGCCACTGATCAGCGACAGCACTGCCGTTATAACAATCCCGCGGAGCATAGCTTCTCTGGAGATGTCGCCGGTGGCTACAGCCCGGCGCGGCCCCACACGCTGATCGGTATCTTTACCTGACACCGCATCGCCGTAGTCATTGGCGAAGTTGGAGAGAACTTGCAGGAAGATCGTTGTCAGCGACGCTAACAGCATAACTTTCCAGCTAAACTGCAGATTAGCCAGCGCCAGAAGGCTGCCCAGAATGATACTGGCCAGCGACAGCGGCAACGTACGCGGCCGAGCCGCATCTATCCAACTTTTCATAGAGCAAACGGGTAAAAGCAGAGTGGACGTAATCCAGGCTTAGATTACGTCCACTCTGCTTCCGCAGTTCAATTTTTTAAGCGTTAGATTCCGACTGCCTTCTTAAACGCATCGTTATCCGGCTTTACGTCCGAGGCAAAAAAGTTAGTCAGTCTGCCCTGCTCGTCAACCACATACTTGCAGAAGTTCCAAGTTGGGGCTTTGTCGTTCCAACCATTGAGCGACTTAGTCGTCAGCCACTTGTAAAGCGGAGACTGGCTCTGTCCCACTACGTCGACTTTTGAGAACATGGGGAACGTAACACCATAGTTTTTCTGACAGAAACTGGCTACCTCTTCGTCAGAACCAGGCTCCTGACTCATAAAATTGTTAGCTGGAAACCCAAGCACCACAATTTTGTCACCGTGAGCTTTGTAGAATTTCTCCCAGTCGGCATACTGCGGGGTGAAGCCGCATTTAGAGGCCGTGTTGAGGATCACAATCTTTTTGCCTTTATACGTGCTTAGAGCCACCGGTTTGCCATCGATGCTCTTTACGGTGAAATCGTAAAGCGATTTGGCAGGTGCCGGTACATTGGCTGGTGCAGCAGCGGCTTCTTTCTTATCGCTGAAAATACCTTTGATTGTTGTTGATAAAGACATAAAACTGGTAAGGGCTACGACGAGCGTGGCCGCAATTAAAGTAAAAACGACAGGTTTCTTCATGGAGTTTGGACGTCTACATTTTCTCAGGTACGTCTATCCCTAATAACTCCATCGCCTTGCGGATGGTTTCGGCCACGGCCTTCGACAGAACAAGTCGGTTGCAAAGCTTATCTGTGTCGGTTTCTTTTAATATCGACAGCTTGTCATAGAACTGATTGAAAGTCTTGGCCATTTCATAGGCATATTGAGCCAGGTAGGACGGTGCCAGGTCCTCGCCCGCTTCCTTCACGCGCAGCGGAAACTGGCTCAGCAGGAAAATGAGTTGCTGCTCAACATCGTCCAGTTCCGTTGCCGCAACCGGTCCATCAATAACAAGATCCATCTCGGCCGCCTTACGTAACACCGACTTTATCCGTGCATGCACGTACTGGATGTATGGCCCGGTATTGCCGTGCAGGTCCACCGACTCGGCCGGGTTAAACTGCATCCGCTTCTGAGGGTCCACTTTTAAGAGATAATACTTCAGCGCCCCCAGGCCGAGCATCTGGAATAACTGGTTTTTTTCAGTTTCGCTAAATTCATCGAGTTTGCCCTTAGCGGCATCATCGGCGGCTGCCGAAGCCGCATCAATCGTCTCCTGAATCAAATCGTCGGCATCCACTACGGTGCCCTCGCGCGATTTCATCTTGCCCGTCGGCAAGTCCACCATCCCGTATGACAGGTGAAACAACTCGCCGGCGTAAGGCCGACCTAACCGGCGCAGAATAGCGAACAGGACGTTGAAATGATAATCCTGCTCATTACCAACCACCCAGATCTGGCGGTCAGCTCCGAAGTTCCGGTATTTCAATTCGGTGGTACCGAGGTCCTGTGTTATGTAAACCGACGTACCATCGGCCCGCAGCACGAGTTTCTGGTCCAGCCCTTCCTCGGTTAGATCGATCCAGACAGAGTTATCGTCTTTACGGTAAAAAACGCCCTTCTGCAGCCCAGCTTCAATGATCTCCTTACCCAGCAAATAGGTTTGGGATTCGTAATAGATCTTGTCAAAAGTAACACCAATGGTGCGGTACGTAACGTCAAAACCAGCGTAGACCCAAGTATTGAGCTTATTCCAGAGTGCTAACGTTTCGGGGTCACTTTGCTCCCACAGTCTGAGCATTTGCTGAACAGTCTGCATCAGCGGAGCCGTTTTTTCGGCGGTTTCTTTGTCTGTTCCCGCTGCCACCATCTCCTCAACCTGTGCTTTATAAGCCTTGTCGAACAAGACGTAGTATTTCCCAATCAGGTGATCGCCCTTCATGCCTGACGATTCAGGTGTCTCACCATCACCAAATAGCTGGTAGGCCAGCATTGACTTGCAGATATGCACGCCCCGGTCATTAACGATGCAGGTTTTAGCAACGTTATAGCCGTTGGCGGTCAGAATTCGGCTAACCGAGTCGCCCAGGAAGATGTTGCGCAAGTGCCCGAGGTGCAGCGGCTTATTTGTATTCGGCGACGAGAACTCAACCATCACCGATTTCGGTTCGCCATCGCGGCTTTGGCTGAGCCACGTACCAAATGCCGGGTTGGCCGCAATATCAGTCAGCACCTTTAGCCAGGCAGCATCGGTAATGCTGATATTCAGAAACCCCTGCACAACGTTGAACGCACTGACTACATTTGTATTTTCGACCAGCCACGTACCAATTGCCTGCCCAATTTGCGCGGGTGGCTGGCGGAGAGCTTTCGTTAGGGGAAACGTAACGAAGGTGTAGGTTCCCGCAAATTCTTTTTTAGTAGGCTGTAGAACGACATCGCCGATTTCCTGCTGATATAACGCCGTTACGGCCTGCTGAATGGCACTGCTTACTTCTTCCTGTATATCCATGTAGTCAATAACGGCCCTGTATTTGGTGGTTTGCGGGGGCAAAAGTACAAAATGTAGGCAACCTTAACGTAGCACTTACGATTCACGGTTCCTATAGCCCCAGTTACCAACTTCATGGTTGCAGCACCGTCGTCTTCTCGGCTACGGCTTTCACTTTGTCTTCCGAGAAAAACACCGGGAAGTAGCCATTCTCAGCCCAGATGGGAAACAGGTCCCGGTAATGCGCACTGGCCGGGTCACCGGATTGCCCGGGGCTGTTAATGCCCAACGTTTTGTCCCAGTCTTCTGTGTCGACCAGGATTCGGAACGAGGCTCCGTGGGTTTGATTAAGGTCATTGGCCGTTGCGTTGACGGTTTCGCCGTAGCCACCCCGCGCTACGGGACCAAGGTTGATTTTCTCCCGCATTGGCCCATCCACCAGGTCACTGAGTGGATGCGTCAGGGTGATGTGCTTGTTTTTGCGCTGGCCATATGACCACTCTTCTGTTTCGGCACCCAGCCTTGTTGTCAGCTCGGCAACGGCGCGGTCCAGGCACGTCAGTAGCAGGCTGTCACGGCTGGCTAAGAGATTACCGTTGGTAACGGTTGGAGTTGGCGTCACCAGCCAGTCGATCACTCGTTTCGAAGGCAATGTTTTCAGATACTGCCGGGCGTTTTGCGGGACGTAGGCTTCGTAAGCGGCCTTCTTCAGTTGTCCCTCCCACGCTACGTAGATGGCGGCCGCAACTGAACTGGGATCGAGTTTATAATCCCACTTTCGCAAATACGTCAGCGCCTGTTCTGTAGGATCATTGGGCGACGACAGATTTTGAAGCAACGGCACCAGCGTCCGGGCCGGAATGGACAGATAATCCGCCTGCAATGCCATAAAGTCAACCAGATTTTTACGTTTGCCGTCATTCAGCACCTCTTCAATCCGGTGCGCCCGACTCGGCGCGGCCCACGTCCATCCGATCGCGTTACGGTTGGGAAAGTTGGCTGGGGTCAGGTTATTATTGGCGGTAACGACGTACCCTTCGGGCGGATTAAGTTTGTTCGGCATCTGCTGAATGGGCAGGTAGCCACCCCATTCGAACCGCCCATCGCCCGGCACCGGCACTAAGCCCGTGTAGTTCTTTCGTATAGGCGATAACCCCACGGCCTGCCACCCGATCGTACCGGTTTTGTCGGCCCAGATCATGTTTTCGCCAGGAATCCGGCTGTAAGAACACGCCTGCCGAAACTCGGACCAGTTTTTTGCCTGATTCATCCGCAAACTGGCTAAATAAGGGGCACAGCCCGTTTCGAGCCAGCCCGCCCGGATTGCGTAGGCTTTATGATTGGCTTTATCCTCGAATACCACCGGACCGTGCTGCGTATATTTCAGCGTAGCAACAACGTGCGCCCCGCTTTTCATCGGTATCGTTTCAGTCAGCGTTTTCATCGTCACCCATTTGCCCTTGTAGCGGTATTGGTTAGGGTTGGCGGGGTTGGTTTTATAGACGTATAAGTCCTCGTTATCCGTATCGAAAATCGTTAGTCCCCAGGCGCCATAGTCATTGTGTCCAATGGAGATGCC
>DATHAW010000691.1:0-1894 GCA_035296465.1 Spirosoma sp. | reverse complement strand
CCTCCTTTAAACCCGGCGACATCATTGCTGGCCTGGGCATTACGTCAGTAGCAATCGGCTTTGCCTTCAAGGACATTCTGCAAAACTTCTTTGCCGGGCTGCTGATTCTGTGGCGTCGGCCCTTTCGGGTCGGTGACCAGATTCGGGTCAACGAGTTTGAAGGGACCGTGGAGGAGATTAACATGCGTTCGACACGGCTGAAGACCTACGACGGTGAGCGGGCGATTCTGCCCAATGGCGATGTGTATACGAGTTCGGTTCTGGTGCGTACGGCCTACAACAAACGACGCGTGAAGTTCGTCGTCGGCATCGGCTACCCCGACTCGATCGAAGAAGCCCGGGGGGTGATTTACGACCTACTGAAAGGCATTGAAGGCGTCCTGCCGGACCCCGCCCCCTGGGTGTACGCGTCGGAACTGGCCCCCTCGTCGGTGAACCTGACGGTGTACTACTGGGTGGAATCCCAGCAGGCCAACGTGCTCAAGGTAAGCGATCAGGTGGTGACGGGCATTAAGCAGGCCCTGGATAAAGCCGGGATCGACATGCCCTTCCCCCACACGGTGGTGCTGCTGCTGGAACAACAGCCCAACGGACCGGCCATTCGGTCGCGCCCCCCGGCCAAAGCCAAAGCGGTTGATGCTAACGGAAACGGACCCGCTTTATGATGGAGGTGCTGAACACGCTAAGCGACTGGCTTTTTAAGGGCTGGGAAAGTATTGGCCGGGTCGTCTTTGTTGGTGTACTGGCCTACGCGGGTCTGTTGCTGTTTCTGCGGATATCCGGCAAACGAACCCTGTCAAAAATGAACGCCTTTGACCTGGTGGTCACCGTTTCCCTGGGGTCCACCCTATCAACCATCCTCATCTCCCGGCAAACCGGCGTGGCCGACGGGCTGACCGCATTAGCCCTGCTCATCGCACTTCAGTATAGTGTGGCGTGGTTATCGGTACGATGGCCCTGGTTTCGTCAGCTCATCAGGAGTGAGCCTACGCTGCTGTTTCACCAGGGAATCTACTTACACACGGCTTTGCGCCGGGAACGGGTTACCTCCGAGGAAATTCTGGCGGCTATTCGGCAGTCGGGTGCCACTCAACCAGCGGATGTGCTGGCCGTCGTACTGGAAACCGACGGATCGTTTACCGTTCTTTCGGGTGGTCCTTCGTCCGACATCCCAAGCCTGCAAAACGTTACCTACCCTACCCCGGAGGGAAAAGGGTAGGTAGCCCAATCCTAAATACCTGATGAAACAGACCCTCTCCTTTTGGCAAAAAATAGCGATGAAACAAGGGTTGATTGTAGTCGGTTGGATGGGACTCTGTTTCATTTTAGGGCCATCCTGTAGGCGCCCGGTTACGCTTGTTCAGCGTTCAGATGGTGCTTATTCTACTTACAGTACCACGCAACGCGCAGCACTACTGGCAGGGTCATCGACTGACTCACCTGGATTTGTGGCCAAGGTGTCAAAACCAGGGGTCGCTGATTCGATGCTTCCTGGTAAAGCTAGGCCCATTGATTTTCCCGTCATAACGTCACTGACCAGGCGTAGTAAACAGCCAAAGGCTTCATTAACGGCTGATTTTGTTGATGGTATAAATCAAAAAACGGATGATTCACCGCCTATCCCGATGGTTAGTCAACTAGCCTGGTCAGATCCGCTTAAGTTGCAGCCTGCAACCGCTTCACCCCAGCAGCCCATGGTTAGACGAAAATTCTTAAACGTGGCCATGCTGTTTTTGATAGTCGGTTTTTTGGTTTTTTTCTTTTCGAAGGGGGGATTAAGAATACTTGGAATCAGTTTACAAGTTATCGGTATTGTGTTTATCATTTTAGGCATCAAACTCAAGTAATCCCATCCGTGATGGTGGCCATTTTTCGAATTAATCAACGATAACGG
>DATHAW010000690.1:0-3052 GCA_035296465.1 Spirosoma sp. | reverse complement strand
GGTTGTGGGCAGGTTGCTTACGCGTTACGCACCCGTTTGCCACTGTACCCGAAGGCACCGTTCGACTTGCATGTATTAGGCCTGCCGCTAGCGTTCATCCTGAGCCAGGATCAAACTCTCCATCGTAAATAATTGTGTAGCCAAGTAAACTTTAGCTACTGTCTTGTTCAACCGACTACCCGAAGGTAGTGTGGCTGCCTATATTGTTGTTGTGCTGACCGTTTGTCAAAGAACTGTGCGCCCGGCCCGTTGGCCTAAGCGTGGTGAGTGTCTCTAAAAGAGAGCCTCTGGTACTGTCACTGCTTGTATTTCCCTCTTTTGGGACTACAAAGATACGTCTCATTTAGCTAACTTGTCAAGCAAAAATGGAAATATTTTTTCTTCCTGATGCTCAGACACTTACCTTAAGATATTGATTATCAGCCGTTTACCTTGTTATGCGGCTAATAATCTTTGGAATTGGGACTGCAAAGGTAGGCATTTTGTACGGCTTTGTCAAGATACATCCAGAAAATAATTATAGGTCCTGCTACCTCTATACGTATAAGCTGCGCACATTCAGCAACTTAGATGATAAATAATGTTTAAATTTTTTTTAACAGGTGGTTCTTCTTTCCTTTAGATACAAGTAAGTATCTTTCCTGTAGCCACTCCAAAGGGACTGGTGCGCCTGGATCATTTATCTTTTCCTTATTAATGCTGACGGCATTTTGAGATATAGCCCGGCGAGCTTCACCTTTCGATGCGTACACTTCGCCCCGACTGGCTGTAGATAACAGATCGGTAATATCTTTACTGCTGGCTAACTCATTAGCCGAAACCTCTGTTTGGGGAACACCCTCGAAGATAATACTAAATTCCTCTACTTGAATAGAGCGCAGGGTTTCCAGGGTAGCTTTCCCGAAAAGTACGTCTGATGCCTTTACGGCTAAATCGTAGCCTGCCTGTGAATGAACGCGAATTGTTACGTCGCGGGCGATTGCTTTCTGAAGCAGGCGCAGATGCGGAGCTTCAGCATGTTGCCGTTCTATTGTCTCAATCTCATCACGTGATAATAATGTAAAAACCCGAATCAGGCGGGGACAGTCGGCGTCGGTGGCATTGAGCCAGAATTGATAGAACTGGTAAGGTGACGTTAGGGCAGGGTCGAGCCAGACGTTGCCACTTTCAGATTTCCCGAATTTGGTGCCATCGGCCTTGGTTACGAGTGGCGTGGTAAGCGCGAACGCCTTGTGTTCTTCCAACTGGCTACCCCCATGGGCTGACGTCTCACCAGCCTCTTTCCGACGGATTAGTTCGGTGCCAGTGGTGATGTTTCCCCACTGATCAGAGCCACCCATTTGCAACCGGACGTTCTTATTCGTATAAAGCCAGTAGAAATCGTAGCCCTGCAATAACTGATACGAGAATTCGGTGAAAGAGATGCCGGTTTCGAGCCGCTTCTTTACCGATTCTTTTGCCATCATATAATTCACGCTGATATGCTTTCCGGCTTCGCGCAGAAAACCCAAAAACGAAATCTCCCGAAACCAGTCGTAGTTGTTGACCATTTCGGCAGAATTTTCTCCGCTCTCAAAATCGAGAAATTTGGCTAATTGCTGCCGAATCCCTTCCTGATTGCGCCGTAGTGTTTCTTCGGATAAAAATTCGCGTTCGGCAGCTTTACCCGATGGGTCGCCAATCATGCCGGTAGCTCCACCCACTAAGGCAAACGGTTTGTGACCCGACCGCTGTAGATGTACCAGTAGCATGATGGTGGCCAGATTGCCAATGTGGAGCGACGCAGCCGTCGGGTCAAAGCCGATGTAGCCGGCCGTCATCTGGCTGGCTAAATGTTCTTCGGTGCCAGGGGTCATGTCGTGCAGCATGCCGCGCCAGCGTAGTTCTTCGATGAAATTCATGTAATAATCAGTAAAAGAGCGAAAGAGTGAAAATTTTGCATCGACACTCATTCGCTTTTTAAAGCTGTAAAATTACTGCTTTATGGCAACAGCAGGGACGAATCGCCGTAACTCAGAAAACGATATTCGTTTTGCAGTGCTTCGTTATATACACTACGCCAATCGTTGCCAATCAGGGCGGCAATGAGTAGAATAAGTGTAGATCCTGGCTGGTGAAAGTTGGTGACGATGCCCTTACAGAGTTTAAATGGATAACCGGGTGTGATATAAATGCCCGTATGGGCTACAATTGGCTCTTGCCTGGTATTCTTGAAATATTCAGAAACGGCGGTCAGCGCTACGGTAGCCATGGGTTGCTGGTCGAGAGGAATTTGGTAAGCGAAGTGCTGATCGAGCCGAAATGGGTCTGATTCGTTAGTGAGTAATTTGACACCCATCCAGTATAAACTCTCCAGTGCCCGCATAGACGTAGTGCCGACAGGAATAAGCCCACTTAAGTTCTGGAGTAGGTTTTGCACGTTTTGCCGTGTATAAACGACTTCCTCGGTATGCATGTGGTGTGCCCGGACGTCTTCGGTTTTTATGGGCTGGAACGTACCGGCCCCAACGTGCAGGGTCAGGTAGTCACAACTAATGCGCTGTTCAGCCAGTTTGTCGAATACGGCGGGGGTAAAATGCAGACCGGCCGTTGGTGCGGCAACAGCGCCCTCCTGTTTTGAGTACACCGTTTGATACGTATCGTGGTCTGCGCTGGTGGTAGCTCGTTTGAGGTAGGGTGGCAGCGGTATTTCGCCTGCATGCTGAATAAGCTGGGCAAAGGTTAGATCGGCGGGTTGCCAGATTAGCCGAATGATCGACTGTTCATAATTATGCCATGTAGCCCTAAGCGTTACGGGGCCGGCCGACGTGGGCAGCAATGCTTCGAGCGATTCGGTGGGTTTCCAGCGTTTACGGTTGCCAATCAGGCTCTGCCAAATAGCAGAACCGGTTGCTTCCATGGCCTGACTGATTACCATCGGCGCCGTGGAGTCGGCTAGTTCGTCGGAAACCGGCGTCAGCAGAAACAACTCAATAACTGCGCCGGTTGGTTTGGTGAAATACAGCCGGGCCGGAATGACTTTGGTATTGTTGAATACCAGAAAACTGCCTTT
>DATHAW010000689.1:0-3626 GCA_035296465.1 Spirosoma sp. | reverse complement strand
ACGAGCCGCTGATCAGCCTGAACGACGTAGTGAAGTCCGGCCAGAAAACAGCCAATCGCCCCTTCCTGTACCGGTTGGGTGTAGCCGGGTTTTGTGCGGGCAATATTATGCTGTTCAGCTTTCCGGAATACCTGGGTCTCGACGATCCCACGTTTAAGAACCTGTTTGGCCTTATCAATCTGCTGCTGGCCATTCCGGTCGTTTTTTACTCGGCCTCGGGTTATTTTGAGTCGGTATGGGCCGGGCTGAGAAAAGGAATAATCAACATTGACCTGCCCATTCTGCTTGTCATTCTGGTTGCGTTTTTCCGGGGCACCTACGAAGTGCTGGTGCTGGGGGGAGCGGGCTATTTCGACTCCCTGACGGGTCTGATTTTCTTTCTGTTGTGCGGGAAGTGGTTTCAGCAGCGAACCCACGAGTTTTTATCCTTCGATCGGGATTACCAGTCGTATTTCCCACCTGCCGTAACGGTGGTCCGGGCGGATGGCGAAACCATTGTGCCGGTGGCGCAGCTGCGCCGGGGCGACCGTATTGTATTCTGGTCCGTAACTACGAACTGATTCCCGCCGACGGTCTGCTGTACAAAGGACAGGCCCATGTGACTATAGTTTCGTGACAGGCGAGTCGGAGCCGGAACCCAAAGAGCCCGGTGCGCTGCTCTACGCCGGTGGGCGGCAGGTCGGCGAAGCCATCGAACTGGAAGTGGTACGCGAGGTGTCGCAAAGCTATTTGACCCAGCTCTGGAACTACAACGCCTTCCAGAAGGCGGACACCTCCCGCATCCGCAACCTGCTGGGCTGGCAGCGCCCGCTGGCCATTGGCTGCGGGGTGGTTCTGCTGATAAGCTTTGTTTGGCGGAATGGCCTACCCACCCGATTGCGCTGGCCCTGGCTGAACGGGCAGATCACCCAGGTCTTTAGCCAGGGCCTGCAGCAGCCCGGCTGGGCAAACTTTGCCGGATTGGGCGTGCTGAATGGCCTGTTACCATGCGGCTATACGTACCTGGCCTTAGCCGGTACGCTGGCTTCTCATACGTCCCTTACGGGTGCGGCCTATATGCTGGCCTTTGGCCTTGGCACGTTACCGGCTCTATCGGGCATTAATCTGGTGGCCGGCTGGCTAATCCAGGTAGGACGCCAGCGCCTAAACCGGGTACTTTCGATAGCCACGGTTGTGGTAGCGCTGCTTCTTATTGGCCGTGGATTGGTCAATTATCGCCTACCCGCCAACACACTCGATGCGATTCCCCTGTGCCACGAGCTGCTGACGTGAGACCTTGTGATGTTTACAATAAATTCAGGCTCATCATGCCCGACAGAAACTGAAGGCATCCGTCTTTGATCCGGCAAAATTCGCCAATCAGGTCCGTCACATGACGCTCCAGCGTGGTCGACAGACCAAAACGGGCATTGGCGCACGACCCTTTTTCATGGGTGGCTGAGCAGTCTACGCCCGCACAGATCAGGTCGCGGTGCAGTCGGTCGAGTTTGGTTTGCAGGTGGTTCAGTTCCCGGTAATAATCAATGGCGTCGTGGCGAAGACTCCGGAAGTTGTCATAATCCATGACATCGAGCAGCAAGGCCCGAAGCTGAAGGATGTCCTCAACCTGCTGACGAATCAGTTGGTGCCAGTGCTGATGCTGCTGATGGCAGCTAGTGGTCGTCAGGGGTAAACCAAACGGGTAAATAGAGACGGGGCTGTTCATATAGGCTGGTGGTTAAAGCTTGCTTAGATCAATCAGTTGATAAAAAAGTTCAGGGTCATCCACCGGTCCTGTATACCGCCATAACTCCAGACCCCGCTGCAGTAAAACAAAGGTTGGCAACAACCTAAAATCAAAACTGCGGACCACTTCGGGGTGAGTCGTTTCGCTTATGCGCATAATGGGCATAGCAGGGTTCAGTACCGATCGGGCTTTTTCCAGCAGCCGGTCTATTTCGGCACGCTGGACCGTAGCTGTGGGGGTATAAACCAACAGGACGTGTAGTTGAGGTGCTGTCGTTAGCAATGAAGGAGGTGCCATGACATTAAGCCGGTTAATGTGAGTAAAATTGGCCCCATCGTCGTTATCAATGGGTGAGTGGCCTCAGCTAAAAAACTGATTCTTGTCAGCCATTACTGTTAAATCCCATTTAATTTGCGTAGCTATACCGTTGGCAAGCAGCAAACAGTTCATGCAACCAGGTGTCATAACCCTCATTCGGTCAGGGAATTATGGCTTTTATCAATATTTTAAAATAGATGTCAAACGACTCATTTGAAGCCGTTTTCAACCATGCTACCATTGGCATCATTGTCTCTGACGAGCAGGGGCGTATAGTGGCATCAAATCGTTACGCCCATACGCTGTTTGGGTATAGCGAAGACGAAATGAATAAGGTATCCATCGACGCACTGGTGCCCGATTCAGTAGCCCATCGCCATGCTCAGCTACGCGCTTCGTTTCATGCCAATCCGCAGGTACGGGCCATGGGGCACGGGCGCGATCTCTACGCCAAACGAAAGGATGGATCGGTGTTTCCGTCCGAGATCAGCCTGAGTTATTTCTACCGGGCAGGCGCTGTAGTAGCCGTAGGCTATATTATTGACATAACGGCCAAAAAACAAGCTGAGCAGACCCTGCTGGAACAAAAAAGCCGCATTGAGCAGCTCAACGCCGACCTGGAGCAGAAAGTAGCCGATCGTACCCATGCTCTTTTAGCCACGATGCACCAGCTCGAAGAGTCGAAAGACGAACTGGCCAAAGCTCTAGTCGCCGAGCGCGAACTGGGCGAGCTAAAGTCCCGCTTTGTGTCGATGGCCTCCCACGAATTCCGCACGCCCCTAAGTGCCGTGCTGACCTCGGCATCGCTGATTGAGAAGTATCCCGGCGCCGACCAGCAGGACAAGCGCCTGCGGCACATCCATCGCATCAAGTCGTCGGTCAATCACCTCAACGACATCTTGGAGGAGTTTCTCTCGGTGGGCCGGCTGGAAGAAGGACGCGTAGAAGCCACCTGGTCCTGGGTGGAGTTACCCCGCCTGTTCGATGAGGTCGTAACTGATTTAAAGCATATGCTCAAAGCCGGACAGACCATTCAAACCGAGTTCGACTGCCCGCAGCCAATCCGTTCTGACCCATCGTTGCTTCGAAAAATTCTGGTGAACTTACTCTCGAATGCCAGTAAATATTCGGCGGAGAATCAGGCTATTCTGCTGAATGCTCATTGCCAGCAAACAGGCGTCAAAATTACCATTCGTGATGAAGGGATTGGCATCTCTACGGAGGATCAGAAACACTTGTTTGAGCGTTTTTTTCGGGCTAAAAACGCCACTAATCATGCCGGCACGGGCCTGGGCCTTCATATTGTTGCTAAATACCTCGAACTGCTGGGTGGCACAATCGACTTAGCCAGCCAGTTAGGCAAAGGCACCACCGTTACTCTCTTGCTTCCTTATGAAAACAATCCTGCTTATTGAAGACAATGACGCTATTCGCGAGAATACGGCCGAGATTCTCGAACTGGCCGGCTACCGCGTGATGACGGCTGAAAATGGTAAGCTGGGGGTAGAACTGGCCCTGGCCAACCGACCCGACCTGATTATCTGTGACATCATGATGCCGGTACTTGACGGCTACGGCGTAC
>DATHAW010000688.1:0-3878 GCA_035296465.1 Spirosoma sp. | reverse complement strand
GCCGTGGCGGGCAAAACGCTCTTGGTAAGCCTGGAGCAGGGCAGTCAGCGGATGCTGCGCAGCTTGAGCACCGATGCGCAGGGCGTGTTTCGCCTTGGCGGGCTGACCATCGCCGACACGGTGCGGGTGCAGGCGGGGGTTCGCGATGGGGCCGGAGCCGTTGTAACATTCGACGCGCCGGGCGGGATTTTTCCCAGTCCGGCCCTGACCTCACCCGACTGGCCGGCACTTGGTGCTCCGCTAGCCAGTGTCAGGGAGCTCCAGACGGCCTGGCCGGCGCTATACCGCGACTCGACAGCCCGCCAGTTGGCTGAAGTAGTTGTCAGGGCAGCCAAACCTAAGGCCGAGCGGCCCAGAGACATCGAACGGACCAGCCTGCACGGTGAAGCCGACGGGGTGTTTGTACCGGAGGTCGGTGTTACATACGAGAATATTGGGGATATGATGAGACGAGTTCCTGGACTGATTTTGTTACGTAATCGTAACATCTTCTCCAGTTTCGGCGATAATACCCCCCTGTATCTAATTGACGGCATGTATGCTGACGGTAGCATGGTCGATGCACTTCTTCCTCAAGATGTGAGTCGCATAGAATTACTCAAAAACGCTGGTACGGCGACCATCTATGGTGCTCGTAGTGCGAACGGCGTCATTGCCATTTATACCCGTAGGGGGGAACAGGGGGACCGACTGCCCGCGGCCAGCACCATATCCGCTACGGTGCTGGGTTTCGCTACGCCACGCGAGTTTTACGTACCGCGCTACGACTCGCCCGCAGCCCAGTCGCACACCGACCGGCGGGACGTGCTGTTCTGGGAGCCGCTGGGCCAGAACGATGCCGACGGGCGGGCCAGGCTCGTATTCCCCCTCAGCGATACGGCCAAACGGCTGCGGCTGGTGGTGCAGGGACTCACCAGCGAGGGCGTACCCGTGTCCTTTACGTGGCTACTGCCCGTTCGTTGAGCTGCTAATCATGCCCCAGCCAACAACAATACAAACTTAATTTTTCTCATTACGAGTAACCCGACCAACGGGAATGGTACGCCAGAACGGTGTGCCTGCGCATGGTGACAGGAGGGGCCGGGGCAGTTGATGAGTATAAACAGCCTACCGGAGCACGGGCAGCCGATCGACATAGACCCAGCCCGTCCAGCACAGCAGGAGCAGAATGCTCAGCAGAAATGTTTGAAGTAGCGGGTTGGTGTGCGTTGGTTCGTAAACGGGCTGGCTGGTTTGCAGGCGAACCGAATCGCCCTGTGTAACGCCAAAAACGGCAATCTGCCGGTAGCCGTCGTATTTGTCGCCGAAGGTGAGGGGCTGGGTTCTTTTTAGCTTTTTGCGGAACTCGCTCTGCCGGATCAATAGTGAAATCGGGTACACAGGCGTAATCGATGACGCCAGCGAATGTAAGCTGACATCGTAATTCCGGCGCGATACAATGAAGGCAAACTGGGAATGGGAACGTAGTGAGATCGTTAAGCCGGTTAGTCTGCCCTTGTGTTTATTTGCCCGGATTTGGTCAACGGTGTCGGTGATGGTAACAAGCCGGGCCGGATTCGGGTCAGCGGGGTTGTGCAGGGCAAAACCGAGGGCGATAGTTATCAAAATCAGCAGGGTCAATCCACTAATAAACCCTCCCAGCCAGTTACGTTCGGTGGGAGTAATCACGTCCCGATATGGAACCGGCCGGCCGTACCGGGTGAGCTGGTCTCGCAAATAGTCATAGTCCTTAAATTGATTCGACTGGATGGCAAACCAGTTATCGGTCAGATAAACGGTGAACTCTCTATAAGTGCCGCCTTTGGTTAGCTGAAGTCGCTCGTTATGACCCAGAATGGCCGTGTAGGTGTGCCGGACCAATGGCCTATGGGCTTTTTTAACCGCAAAGAAATTATCAGCTAACTGAACATAAATCGTTTGCCGGTAGGATAAGCCTACCCATACTACGCAGCAAAATCCGGTTATCAGGTAGATGAAAGGCAGGTCGTTCAGGTCTGGATAATGGCGTACGCTGAGGGTCGATACCGTAAACCCAGTTGTCCAGCTCAGAAAGAATAGCAGGAAAGCCCAACGCCAGAATAGGTAACGCTTCCTGATTCTGAAAACTCCGTGGCTCTGTTCCATCAACCCCCCAGTATCACTACGGTAAGCCGGCTGACACATACCAGCCTGCCGCGTTCGTCGGTGATGCGCACGTCCCAGACGTGCGTCGTGCGGCCGGTGTGAATGGGAGTGCAGCGGCCGTAGACCCAGCCCTCGCGCACCGACCGCAGGTGATTGGCGTTAATCTCCAGCCCAACGGCCTGTTGTTTAGCGGGATCATCGAGGAGCATCCAGGAGGCCGTGCTGCCCAGCGATTCGGCCAGCACCACCGACGCCCCGCCGTGCAGCAGCCCAAAGGGCTGGTGGGTTCGGCCATCCACGGGCATCCTCGCCACGAGGTAGCCTTCGCCCGCTTCGGTAAACTCGATACCCAGGTGTCTGACAATCGATTCGGCGTGGGCAAAGCCCAGATTGGCAAGATCGAAACCAGCTTTCATTATGAGCGGGGTTTTGTGTATTTTTGCACCCAATTTGGCGATTAATTAACGAATCCCAACGGACAGGCTTGGCACAAAAAACCATTTATTTGATTCGCCACGGCGAAACGGACTATAACCGGCGGGGCGTGGTGCAGGGCAGTGGCGTTGATTCGGACCTGAACGAGATGGGCCAGGCACAAGCGACGGCGTTTTTCCAGGCGTACCAGCACGTTCCGTTCAGCAAGATTTATATTTCCGTCCTAAAACGTACCTACCAAACAGCCAGACTCTTTATCGAATTGGGCATCCCTTACGAAAAGCTGACGGGCCTGAACGAAATAAGCTGGGGTATCATGGAAGGTAAGGTGCCCGGCAACCTCGACAACGAATACTACCGTGGCCTGATCGAAGCCTGGTCGTCGGGCAACACCGCCCTGCCGACTGATGGGGGCGAAAGCCCGGAACAGGTCGAAGCCAGGCAACGCGTTGCCATCCGAATAATTCTGTCGCACCCCGACGAAACACCTGTCTTGATTGCCATGCACGGCCGCGCCATGCGTATTCTGCTTTGCTGGGCTACGAACCGGCCACTGGCCCAGATGGACCATTTTGAACACAGCAACCTTTGCCTTTACAAACTCTTATACGATTACGATACGCAGACATTTGAGATCGAACTGGCCAACGATACGGCACACTTATTGTCGCTGGCGTTAGCGTGACGATCAAGTATGTCTGTTGGCTGATGACGTGTATACCCAAACGGCGTTTCATTGGTTGACATCAATACGTATCAGTCAACCGGCTGTATGCCCCGTTTGTGTAGATTTCCATCCATTCTCCCGAGCATCCTGTATATTCGCTTATTGTCCGGCAAAGGGCATGCATTGGAATGGGTATCGCCAAACAGAAAATATATTGGTTTTGTCAGCTTTTTGGCTGGACGCTCCTCATCATGGTGGAGTATCTGGCCTATTTGTTTCAGGATGGTTTTGACCCCAACGTGCTGTATCTGGCCGTGGCCAATATTTTTCTGGGGATTACGCTTACGCACCTGTATCGACTCATGATCCGGCGCTGGAACTGGGTGCGGCTGCCCTTCTTCCGCCTGGCTCCGCGTGTGTTGCTATCGGTGTTGATCATGGCCTTGATCATGACCTCCCTGAATCTACCCATCGACCGTATTCTAGTGCCTCAGCATTTGGTCGACGAGCCCTGGCCGGTGATTGGGTACATCATCAGTTTTGGTAAAACGATGATTGCCTGGGTGCTTGGCTACACGGCCTACCATTACGTTGAGCAAAACCGAAATGCCGAAATTGAGCGCATTCTGCTTAAAACCAGCATTCGCGAAAC
>DATHAW010000687.1:0-5262 GCA_035296465.1 Spirosoma sp. | reverse complement strand
ATAGGAGAAACAAATAGACTTTGGGTCTAGCGCCATCATCCGCCGGACTGCTTCAGTCGAATCGTTATTCTTGGACAAGTCAGGTTTCGCGGCTATCGGGGTGTCGAATTGCGTTGTTTCAAAAAAATGGTCAATTCGGTTTTTGATGATCTTTTCATCTTTCTTTGGATTGATTAGACCGTCGTGATCCAAAAGTACCCTCGCCGGAAAAATCGTTGAGAAAATACGCTTGCCTTCGTTATTGGTAATTCGTAGATCGACTTCGCCTGTTATAATGGATTCCCCATTAACAGCCACGTTAAAAGTATCCTTTTGCTCTTCATTGGAAAAGTGACGAGTGACACTATTAGCGTACAGGGGTTTTACGCTACTGGTCCGCGTCGCTTCCGACGATCCGTCCGTGCTGACTTTTGAGCAAGACGCTAAGGTCGTGCTCAAAAGTATCACCAACATTCTTACCAGAACTACTGTCCTCATGGTATAATCACTCGCCTGTTTTCCCATGGGGTGTCTACGCGCCAGTAAATTTGCTCATTTCCGATTCTGGGCATACCACTCGCCAAACGACTGTTTGGGCGGTTCGGGCATGTTACGGTGTTTGTACCAGGGATTGAGTTTGTTGCTTGTCAGACCGGGGAACCAGCGCATCAGCGTCCGGCCTATACGACCACTCCAGGCATACAACCCCCGGTGGCTCAGCACTGTATTCATGGCCTGCATACTCACCGTCTTGGCGTTTGTGGCCTCCCCTTCCTGCATCAGCACCTGTCGCCATTTGTAGAGTTGCTGGTGAATATCAATTTTGACCGGACATACGTTGGTACACGATCCGCATAGGGTTGACGCAAAGGGCAGGTCGGCGTGTTTTTTCATGTCCAGATTCGGAGCCAGAATTGACCCAATTGGTCCACTAATGGCGCTGTGATAGCTGTGCCCCCCGCTTCGCCGATACACGGGGCAGGTGTTCATACAGGCTCCGCACCGGATACACTTCAGCGAGTTCCGGAAATCTTCGCGGCCTAACTGCACCGTGCGGCCATTATCGACCAGAATCAGGTGCATGGTTTGGCCAGGGCGTCCGAATCCACGGCGTGGCTGCCGGAAGTGGCTCGAATAGGTCGTGATGGGCTGGCCGGTGGCCGAGCGGCCCAGCAACCGGAGAAACACGCCCAGGTGCTCGCGCCGGGGAATAATCTTTTCGATGCCCATGCTGGCGATGTGGACGTCGGCTAAGTGAACACCCATATCGGCGTTGCCCTCATTGGTGCAAACCACAAACTCACCCGTTTCGGCAATGGCGAAGTTGACGCCCGTAAGGGCCACGCGCCGGGTCAGGAACGTATCGCGCAGGTGCAGGCGGGCCGCACCCGTCAGGATTTGCGGATCTGCGCAGCCTTCTTCGGTGCCGAGGTGCTTATTGAACAGGACCCCGATTTCTTCTTTTTTCCAGTGAATGCAGGGCAGCACGATATGACTTGGCGTTTCGCCCGCCAGTTGCACAATCCGTTCACCCAGGTCGGAGTCGATTACGTCAATACCATGCTCTTCTAAGTATCCATTAAGGTGGCACTCCTCGGTAAGCATGGATTTACTCTTGACCATCCGGTCGACCTTATTGTCCCTGAGAATCTGGAGAACAATCCGATTGTGTTCTTCGGCATTGGCTGCCCAATGCACCTGCACGCCATTGGCGAGCGCATTGGTCTCAAACTGGGCCAGATATTGATCTAAATTACCGAGAACATTGTGCTTGATTTGCGAAGCGGTTTCGCGAAGCTGCTCCCATTCGGGTAGTGTATGAGCCGCTTTGTCACGTTTCTGGCGAACAAACCAAAGGGTTTCGTCATGCCAGTTGACCCGGTCTTCGTCCCGGTTGAAGCGTTCGGCCAGTTCGGGGTGTGCTAATGTCATGAGTTGTTTAAGATCTCGGCTATGTGTACCACTTTTGTTTTGCTGCCCTGCCGGCGCAGAATACCCTCCATATGCATCAGGCACGACATATCGACGCCCGTAATATAGTCGGCACCGTGCCGCAGGTGGTCAGCCACGCGGTCTTTGCCCATCTTGGCCGACACGGCTTCTTCAACTACGCAGAACGTACCGCCAAAGCCGCAGCACTCGTCGGGTCGGTCTAACGTAATTAGGTCTATATCAGCCACCTGGCTAAGTAGTTGTCCGGGTTTCGAGAATGCCGGGGCATTCAGTTCGCTCATTTGTGAAAGGTGCAGCCCCCGTTGCCCGTGACAGCTTTGGTGCATCCCCACACGATACGGAAACCGGGCTCTGATTGAATCGACTTTTAGAATATCGGTGATAAACTCCGTTAGTTCGTACACGTGCTGACGAATAGCCGTGGCGGCAGGTTCGTTGGCGTGGCTGTGGAGATGTTCTTTCAGGTGCAGTGTGCAGCTTCCCGACGGACAAACTACGTAGTCCACCGACCCAAACTGATCGACAAACCGCTCATTCAGCGGCCCAGTCAGGTGGGCAAAACCTGAATTGGCCATGGGCTGGCCGCAGCAGGTCTGGCCTTTCGGAAACTTGACGGTCTGTCCCAACTTTTCCAGCAACTCCAGCGTAGCAATAGCTACTTTTGGATAAAACTGGTCGACGTAACACGGAATAAACAAGCCTACGGTCATGAATGGGGTAATCTCTTTCAAACCAATGCATTCAGCGAAAACACATAAGTTTGTCAGGGTGCTTTATACGATGTTAAGGTAATCAAATTTGGCGGTACAGGCAACGGGTTCCACTGATTATGGATCGACAAGGCAGCTCCCAGCGCCGTAGCCTGGGCAATCGACGCTGCCGACACCTCAACATCCGGGAAAGCCGCTGCCAGCAGGTTCATATAGATGGAGTTTTGGCTAAAACCGCCATCCACAAAAATTCGGGTAACACCCCGTCCAGAAGAGGTCGAGCCGCTGGACATATC
Source organism: Spirosoma sp. (assembly GCA_035296465.1). Taxonomy (GTDB): domain Bacteria; phylum Bacteroidota; class Bacteroidia; order Cytophagales; family Spirosomataceae; genus Spirosoma. The sequence goes on along the minus strand of DATHAW010000687.1, from coordinate 2,324 downwards.
GTCCTGGCGTGGCAGGACCAGCGCGGTCGAGATCAGTTGCCCCGCCATCAGATCAAACATCAGTTGGTGGTAGGCTATTTCGTACGTATCGAACCGGGTCAGGTCGCGACTGCCAAATGCCGATCCGGCCAGTGATGGCATCAGTACAGGCGGAATCAATCCCTCAGCAGGCTGGGCTTCCGGCAGGGTCTGTTGCAGTTGCTCAATCAGGGGGGCATTGTAACGAACGTGTTTGTATTGCTCAGGGGAAACGCCGAAGTGCTGTGCTAACCGTTTTGTTTGCTGCTCGTGCTCATAGCCCGCAAACAGGCGGGACGCTTTCACGGGTTGTCCTTTGTATGTCAGGTAGCACAGGCAATCGCACTGCAACTCCTCTGCCGTAAGTGGCTCCGTATTGAATGGATTCATACTAATGCACCAGGTGCCCGTCGAAATCAGAACAAACGGTGCTTCCTCAAAACTCGCTAAGTATGGGATCAAGGCCGCCGACGAATCGTGCAGTCCCACGCCTGCTTTCAATTCCCGACCGCCATCCATTGGAATCGGCATAGCCTTATCGGCATCAAACAGAGTCCCCATTAAGGAGTCGAGCCCTTCTGCTACTACCCAGTCATGGTAGTGGTTTTTGGTAAAATCCCATAGTGTCGTGTGGCACCCAACGCTCGTGAGGTCACTCAGCGCCTGCCGGGTCATTATGTAACTCAGGTACTGTGGTAAGTGGAGCGCGTAACGGATGTCTCGAAACAGGGCTGGTTTGTCGTACTTGATCCGGTAAAGCATCAACCCCGAATTCAGACTATCCAGAGCGGGAGAGGCTGTTTGCACCGACAAAACGTCGGCCGGACCGTAGCAGGAGTAGAACTGCTGTCGGATCGAATCAGGATACGATTTAAGGTAATTGTAGAGATGCCCCACCGGTTGACCATTTTCGCCTACGTAAACCAAACTGGCTCCGTAGGCCGAAAAATTAATCGCCTGCACGTCAAATTGCGGCAGGGCCAGCACCTCGCCCACCAACGACAGCATCCATTCGGTTAACCGCTCCAGGTCTTCGCAGGGGTCGCCGTCATCGTCTACCGTTTCGGCAAATTGCTCTGTCCGCTCCCACACAATCTGGTATTGCCGGTCGAACATAAACAGTTTTTTGTTGGTCTTGCCAACGTCAACTATGGCGATAACGGGAACTTTCATCGAAGGAGTGAATGAGCGAATGAGCGAAAGAGCGTTACACCACGTGGCAACCCGAATGCCGGACCATCGCTCTTTCACTCATTCGCTCTTTAATTTAGAGTCCCGTTGCCACTGTTTTTGCCCCACGCTCGCCAATGAGTTGTTGCCGGACATTCAGCTCCCGGAACAACGCCAGTGGATTAAGTGCGCCACCGGCCCGCAGACGGGATTCGGCCACCAGTGGGCGTACGTCCGTGCGGAAGGCATCCTGTAAAATCTCCTGTGACCGCACTACATCATTTGCCTCACGGGCTTCATCTAATGCGGCACGGTCGACCAACAGGGCCTGGGCGTAGGCTAACTGAATGGCTTCCACGCTCTGCAATAGGTCTTCGAGTGGGTCTTTCACGTTGTGGCTCGCGTCGATCATCCAGCCCAGATCCTGCGCATGGTCCATCTGGCGGGCATCCATCCCATCGATCAGCTCGTTGAATATCAGAAATAGCTGGTAAGGTTTAATGCTGCCCGCTGTTAGGTCGTCGTCGCCGTATTTGGAATCGTTGAAATGGAAGCCGCCAAGTTTACCTTCATTCAGCAGGATGGCCACAATCTGCTCGATGTTGGCATTGGGCAGGTGATGACCAAGATCAACCAGGGTATAGGCTTTAGGACCAAGTTTCGTAGCGTAGAGATAACTGCTTCCCCAGTCACCCACAGTCATGGAATAGAAATTCGGCTCATAGGCTTTGTACTCGACAAACACTTTCCAGTCCTCGGGTAGGACGGCATAAATATCCCGTAAACTGTCCAATGTTCGCTCAAAGGCCTTCCTGAAGTTCAACTGACCGGGAAAGGATGACCCATCGGAAAGCCAGACCGTCAGCGCGTTGGAGCCGAGCGCCACCCCATGCCGGATCACCTCGATGTTATGCTCAACCGCCTGCCGACGTACTGCCGGATCGACGTGCTGCAGTGAGCCAAATTTATAGCTCAACTGTGTGGGACCGGCAACTGACTCTGGCTGATCCTGGAACGTGTTCGAGTTTACCGCATCGAAGGCAAGTCCGTAGCTGGCCGCCAACTGCTTCGTGGCGTTGGCATCGGTCGGAATATCCCACGGAATGTGCAGCGAGATGGCCCCACTTGTCCGGTTC
>DATHAW010000686.1:0-2585 GCA_035296465.1 Spirosoma sp. | reverse complement strand
ATACGCCTTCGGCGTCGTAATGTTGACATCATAAACACCATAGTCGGCATAGAATTCCGAGTGAGCGTGGAACTGATGGCAGTTCCACTGCCCCTGTTTTGCGTACCGCGTTCCGGCTGACTCATACACACCAATTTTCGGAAACCATTGTCCTACCAGGAAATAGTCACGGCTAAACCCCGTTCGGGCGAAAATTTTGGGCAGTTTGGCCCGGAACCGGATGTCGAGCACGATGGTTTCGCCTGGTCCTAAGGGCTTGCTCAGCGGCACCCGGATGACGGTTCGATCATCACGGTTGTTGTCGTCAGGCTGAAAAAACTGATAAGTCAGGGACGGCCCGCCCCGGACGTTCATGGAGGTAATGTCGATGGAACCATACGTACCCTCGTCACCCGTTCGGTCAATTTGGTCGCCCCGCAACTGCCCGCCCGATTCGCGCATAAACGTCGATTTATCATTACGGAACGCGTTGAGATACAGGTGAAACTGCAATTCCTGAATCACGTCCGTCGACGCATTGCGCCACGTCAGTGTTTCACGGCCCGTTAGTTTTTTGGTGTCTGCGTCGAGCGTAACGTCAATCTGGTAATTAGCCAGACGCGGACTTAGGGGCACCGGAAAAATCGGCTTCTGGGTTTGGGGAAAGCAGCTTCCTGAAAAACTGATTTGCACCGCTGTCGACAGAAGCAGAAAGAACAGAAGCCGTTGCATAAGCAGGAATTTAAAAAGTCAGCATGAAAACACTGTCAGAACTGGGGAGCACAGTAGTAGATAGGATTGAGCAGTTCTTCAGCGCATTCAAGCCCAAAGTACGTTGAGTCAAAGCCAAATATACGGGTTGTTGACCCTTTAGCAACGTCTTATTTACTTCTAAGAGTAGCATCCCAATTCTGGGAACACCGTTTTGTTTTGAGCTAAAAAACCTGCACATTCATGGTTGATTTTCCTCTTTTGAAACTCCATTGATTGTATGCGGCACTGTTACCTTCCTCTCTTTCTAAGCCTGCTTATTTCTTTTTCAACGTATGCTCAGTCGTATGACCTTGTCATCAAAAATGGGCGAGTTATCGACGGGACAGGCAACCCCTGGGTATATGCGGATGTGGCGGTTCAGAATGGGCGTATCATACAGATAGGAACGGTAAACTCCGCTGACGCCAAACGAATTATTGACGCCACCGGACTCGTTGTAGCCCCCGGTTTCATTGATGTTCATACCCATGTAGAGAGCAGTCTGGAGGCTCAGCTTGGTGCGCCTAATTTTGTTCATGATGGTGTCACAACCATCATTACAGGCAATTGCGGAAGCTCGAGAATCAATCTTCGTGCCTATTTTGATACTCTTCGGATCAAGGGTGTATCCGTGAATGTGGGCTCGCTGATTGGACACAACACCGTGCGGATAAAAGTGATGAAGATGGTTTTTCGGGAACCAACCGCCCGCGAGCAGGCAGATATGGAAACGCTGGTTGAGCAGGGTATGAAAGACGGGGCTGTAGGCTTATCGACTGGCCTGATTTACACGCCCGGTACGTATGCGAAAACTACAGAGGTCGTCAATTTGGCAAAAATAGCATCCCGCTACAGAGGACTCTATGCATCGCACATACGCACCGAGGGACAGAACGTTAAAAGCGCTATTGAAGAAGCCATTCAGATTGGTCGCGAGGCCCGGATTCCGGTCGAAATATCGCACTTTAAGGTAGCTAGTAAACCGCTCTGGGGCAAAAGTACCGAAACGATTGAACTGGTCGAAGCAGCGCGCCGGGAGGGACTCGACGTAACGGTAGATCAGTATCCGTACACAGCTTCAAGCACAACGATAGCCAGCCTTATTCCGTCCTGGGCACTGGCCGATGGGGATTCGGCGGTACTAGGTCGCTTTCGTGACCCAGCCACCCGCGCCAAAATCCGGGAGGAGATGCTGAAAACCCTGAAACAAAGCCTGCGTAAGAATTTTGAGTATGCCGTTGTTGCCAGCTACAGGCCCGACTCAACCCTCAATGGTTTGAGCATTAGTGCTATCAACCAGAAACTAGGTCGAAAAAACAATGCGGCTACCGAAGCCGACCTGGTTATGGACCTCATGGAACGGGCGAATATGAAAAGTACGCAGATGATATACCATATCATGGCTGAGCAAGACGTTGAAACCATTTTACGCTATCCCAATACCATGATTGCGTCGGATGCCGGTGTGGCTAGATTAGGGGTGGGCATGCCGCACCCCAGGGCCTATGGTACTAATGCCCGCGTGCTGAGCCGTTACGTACGCGAGCGCAAAATCATCCACCTGGAAGAAGCGGTCCGACGAATGACTTCCCTGCCCGCCCAACGTTTTCGCCTGACGGACCGTGGATTGCTACGACCCGGCTATGCTGCCGACATTGTGCTGTTTGATGAAAAAACCATTTCTGACGAGGCCACTTACGACCAACCCCATGCTTACACCAAGGGTATTACGTGGGTTTTAATCAATGGAACACCCGTTGTTGAAAACAGTAAGCACACCAATCAGCGGCCGGGTCAATTATTGATGGGACCAGGATACGTAAAATAATCCCGAAAATGTAGAATTGATGCCG
>DATHAW010000685.1:0-4739 GCA_035296465.1 Spirosoma sp. | reverse complement strand
TCTTCAGTAATCTTATGGTTTCTGTTGAATGCCGTAGCGAGCAACTGTTCCTTATTGGAATTGGGCATCAAATCCCCCGCCAACTGCCAGGACACAAACTCATTGTATGGCATGTTCTTGTTAAAGGCATGAATTACCCAGTCGCGCCAGGGCCACTGCGTGCGGTAGCCATCGTCCTGATACCCGTGCGAGTCGGCATAGCGGGCCAGGTCCAGCCAGTGTAGGGCCATTTTTTCGCCGTAGGCCGGATTTTTGAATAGCTGATCGACTGCTTTCTCGTACGCATTGGCACTTTTATCGGCCAGAAAACTATCCATCAGGGCCAAACTAGGCGGCAAGCCGGTCAGGTCCAGACTCAGGCGTTTCAGGAGCCGCTCTTTATCGGCCTGTTCATTGGGCGTAACGCCGGCCTGTTCCTGTTTTTGCAGAATGAAATAGTCTATTTCATTCTTCGGCCAGTCGGTCCGTTTCACTACTGGGAGCACCGGTTTTTTGGGTGGCACAAAGGCCCAGTGTTTTTCATAAGCCGCCCCTTGCTTAATCCACTTCTCGATCAACTTTACCTCACGCGCCGACAATTTTAAGTTTGACGAAGGCGGTGGCATCATTTCGGACGTATCGGGCGAGGTAATCCGCAAAAACACTTCCGACAGTTCGGGTTTGCCAGGCACTAGCGCATGCGCCTTTGGGTGCTCTTTCAAGGCTTTATAAGCACTCTCGGCCATATCGAGCCGTAGGCCAGCCTCTCGTTTGTTGGCGTCTGGACCGTGGCAGGCCAGGCACTTGTCTGATAGAATAGGCCGAATGTCGAAGTTATAGCTAACCTTGTCCGGCATGTGTCCGGACCCATCGTTACCGTAGGCCACCCGGTTGCTCGTATCAGTCGTGCAGGAAGGAGAAAGCCATCCAATACCAGCGACTATACTCAACAGATAAAGCGTATTTTTCATAAAGATTTCGACTGTTCATGGCAGGTCTGTGGTGGATTGAATCTCACCACAGACCTGCCATTCTTATCAAGCCAGCAGATCGGGCACGTGCTGCCCCTTACCGTCTGGTGTTGAATAAAACGGGCGTTCTTCAACGTCATAATGCGTATCGGGTGCAATGCCCAGTGCGTGGTAAATTGTCTGGTGAATACCCTCGATACGTATTGGGTTTTCGATTGTTTTGCAGGGGCGCTCATCGGCAGTTTTGCCGTAGACAAACCCTTTTTTTATGCCTCCACCGAACATCAGAACCGAGCACCCGTCCGTGAAGTGGCGATGCATCCCATAAAATTTAATGTCGGACAGGATATCGGGCTGTTTAACCTGTTCCTGCACTTTAGCATCCGGTCGGCCCTCAACCATCATATCGCGGCTAAACTCACTGGCTAGCACTACCATAGTCCGGTCCAGATGCCCGCTTTTGTCCAGATCTTTAATTAGCTGAGCAATGGGAGCATCGATCTGTTTTTTCATGTCTTCCAGCCGCGTATGACCATTCTCGTGGGTGTCCCACCCTTTGAATGGCTCATATTCCGTCGTGACACTAATAAACCGGGCACCCTGTTCGGTTAGCCGACGGGCCAGCAGACAGCCTAATCCAAACTTACCGGTATTATAAATGTCATAGCTTTCTTTGGGTTCTTTGCTGAGGTCAAACGCTTTAGCTTCGGGGGAGTTCAGCAACCGATACGCCTGCTCCATTGAGCGCTTGAGTGACTCTTTCTGATAATCGCTACCAAACTCACCAACCGGCCCATTACTAATGAGGTCGTTGTACAGTTGATTCCGTCGCTCGAAGCGTTTGGCATCCATTCCTACCGGTGGCCGAACGCTCTCCAAGCCCTGGGTGGGATCAGGAATAAAGAACGGGCCGTACTCATTGCCTAGAAAACCGGCCGTGTGAAACGCCTTCAGTTCTTCTGCTTCGCCCACGGTAAACCGCTGACCAATATCGACAAAGGCGGGAATCACCGGGTTTTTTGGGCCTAGCTCCTTCGCAATCCACGACCCAATGTGCGGAGCCGCTACGGTTTGGGGTGGCTCATAGCAGGTATGCCAGTGGTACTGGTGGCGTGAGTGCAGGATGTGCCCCATGTCAGCCGCTACGTACGACCGGATCAGCGTACCCTTGTCCATCACCTTACCGATGGATTGAAGCCCATCTGAAAAGTTGATCCCATCCAGCACAGTCGGCACCGGTTTAAACGTACTCAGCACCCGGTTACCTTCCATCCCTGTCTCATACGGCGTATAACGTTTAGGGTCAAACGTTTCTGTATGGGCCATGCCGCCGGCCATCCATAGCAGAATAACCGTATCGGCCGAGCCGGCAGTTTGTCCCGGTTTCAGCGTTCTCCGGCAACCCGATAAGAGACTCGATACGGGCGCGCCAGCTGCCAAAGCAGCCATCGTGGCTGCGCTTGTCTTTTGCAGAAATTCCCGCCTGTTCCAGTTATTTTTCATCTCGTTACTAAAGTAGAACCCTGAAAGGACTGCGTATTATGCACCTGGGTGTTAATCAGAACCCTAATTTATCGGCACATTCGCGTCATGTTTCCAGACCATCTTTTAATATATTAGTTGAAATTCAGGGTGTAAACTAATAGCCCACACCAGATCCTGAATTCCTTCGGTACTCAGATTCTTACCGACAATTTTCTGGGCAATCATCAGTTCTTTTGGTTTTGGCTCCCGGCCCAGGGCCTTCCAGTACAGGTTTCGCACCAATGCGTCCGGCGCCGGATAAGTAGCCTTCCACTGCTGTGCTCCACGCCGAATGGCGTCGTTAAATTTTTCGCCGTTGGTTAGTTCCAGCGCCTGCAACAGGTTTGCCTGCGACGACCGGCTGGTGCTGACCGTTTCGCGGTTTGGGCGACCAAGAGCCGTTAAAAAGGGATCATTTTTAACCAAAGACGCCCTTGGAAAAGGCATCTCCTGTTTCAATTGTTTGGGAAACTGCTTCTGTACAATGGATGAATCGGCATAAACGGGGCTGAACGCCACACTCACGGCATCGGCAAACTGCTCGGCCGTGAGCCGACGGCGCACCATGCCCTGAAACACGAAACCAGGGGAGGTAATCTGTTCGGCTTCTTTCAGGCCAACCGAAGGCAGCTGATACGTTTTAGATGTTAGAATGGTGAACAGCAGTTTCTTGATATCATAGCCGTTGGCGGCAAAATCAGACGCCAGCCAGTCCAGCAAATCCTGACTCCAGGGGTCATTGTCCATCACGTCGACGGGTTCAATAATGCCCCGGCCCATCACTTGTGCCCACACCCGGTTAACGACCGTACGATAGAGCCGACCATTTTTAGGCTGCACCATAAACTGGGCCAGTTCACGGAGTCGTTCGTCGGTGGTGGCTTTGCCATTGATTGTTCCCAGCTTCTCAAAAATGATCTTACGACCGGCCAGTTTACCCGTAGGCTTGTCGCAGCGGTTAATCTCTAGGATAGTATCGGAAAACACGTTGGCAAAGGCATACGCATCGGCCAATTTCCAGTCGCTGATAAAGCTGTCGTGGCATGATGCACATTTGAGGTTCAGTCCCAGTAGCACCTGCGATACGTTTTGTGCCGCCTGCATTTCTGTTCGCTGGCTGGCATTGATGGTACCCCGCCATTTAATGCCTTTAATAAAGCCCGCCGATTCCTTGGTTGGGCTTATGAGTTCGCTGACGAACTGGTTATAGGGTTTGTTGTTCTTAAGCGAAGAGTACAGCCAGGTGGTGATATCGAACCGGCCACCGGTAATGTAGCCCGTGCCAGTATAGTCATTACGTAGTGCATCGTTCCAGAATGTGAGCCAGTGCTGGGCGTAGTCATTGTTTCGACTGAGCAGTTGTTTTACCAGAATTGTCCGTTTGTCAGGTTGCGTATCGGCCGTAAATGTCTTAAGTTCTTCGGGCGTAGGTAACAGCCCCACTACATCCAGATACACCCGGCGCATGTAGGTCCGGTCATCCACTACGTCCTTCCAGAAGAGTTTATTCTTCTGGAAATACACATTCACAAATCGGTCGACAGGGTTGCTCAGGCCAGCAGCAGAATCAGGCAGGGCGGGCATACGCGGCTCTAGGGGAGCTACCCGGTAAATGCTTTTTTCGGCTCCACTTGGCCAGGGCGCTCCCTGTTTAATCCAGAATTCAAGCAGCTCTATGTCATGTTCGGTCAGGCGTTTGCCTTTGGTGGGCATGGCGTCGTCATGACCAGCTGGGAGTTTGATTCGCCGGATCAGGTCGCTTTTTTCGGGATGCCCTGCCACCACTACCACACCGTCTTCGCCACCCTTCATAATTAACTCCTTCTTGTCCAGCCGCAGTCCGCCTTTGATTTTTGCGGGGCCGTGGCAACTGTAGCAGTTGTGGGCCAGAATAGAGCGAACTTCCATATTTAGCTCGCTAACCTGCTTTTCGTCGAGGGGTTGATTGGTGCTGGCGGCAAAGGTGAATTTTGAGTGGCTGGTGCCAGTAGTAGCAGCAAGTGTGGCGGGCTCATCATTACCGTCAGGTAAGACGCTCGTCAGATAGTCGTCGCCGTGAGTGACCATAGCACCGTAGTGACCAGCTAATGTGACCCCAACAACCGTTGTTGTCAGTAATCCCCGGTATAGTTTAGCGCGGCCGGAGCGAAGTGCAAATACGGTTAACACGGCCAGCGTCATGGTTGCCAGCCCCGCCCACTGGTGAATGGCTACCATCTTTCCCCCGTATTCCTCCTGATTCACTAGAACCAGGCCTAGTGTTGC
>DATHAW010000684.1:0-9380 GCA_035296465.1 Spirosoma sp. | reverse complement strand
AAAGTCATGCGGATTTTGCTGGAGCAGTCGTGGCCCCACATTCACGAGACCCTGCCCGATGCGCTCGTGCAGCAATACCGGCTGGTGGGCAAGCGGGAAGCCATGTGGAACATTCACCTGCCGCAGAACCAGGGATGGCTGAAGCAGGCCGTGCGACGGCTGAAGTTTGAAGAACTGTTTTACAACCAGCTCAGGCTGATTAAGAATAAACTGATACAGAAAGAGGAGTTTCCGGGACAGGTTTTCCGTGACACCCGCCTGGTAAAACACTTTTACAGCGACTGCCTGCCCTTTGAACTGACGGGTGCTCAACAGAAAGTGCTCAAAGAGATCTACCAGGATTTTCTGACCGGGAAGCAAATGAACCGGCTGCTTCAGGGCGACGTGGGCAGTGGCAAGACCATCGTAGCGTTCATTGCGTGCCTGATGGCCATTGGCAACGGTGCGCAGGCCTGCCTGATGGCACCGACTGAAATTCTGGCCGATCAACACTACAATGGTTTAAAGCCTTTTGCGGATGCACTCGGGCTGACAATTGGTATTCTGACTGGCTCCACCCGCACCAAAGCCCGCCGGGCGCTGCACGAAAGCCTGCAGTTGGGCACCATGCACATTCTGGTTGGTACGCATGCCCTACTGGAGGACGTCGTACAATACAAAAACCTCGGTCTGTGCATCATCGACGAGCAGCACCGTTTCGGCGTAGCGCAGCGGGCCAAACTGTGGCGCAAGAACGAGGTTGTGCCCCCACATATCCTGGTCATGACGGCCACGCCCATTCCCCGAACGCTGGCCATGACCCTCTATGGTAACCTCGACGTGTCGGTGATCGACGAGCTGCCGAAGGGCCGCAAACCCATCAAGACGGTTCATAAATACGATAAGCACCGCTCAGAAGTGTTCGGGTTCATGCGCCAGCAGATCGAACTTGGGCGGCAGGTATACGTCGTGTATCCCCTCATTGAGGAGTCCGAAAAACTCGACTACAAAGACCTGATGGATGGCTACGAAGGGATGCAGCGGGCGTTTCCCCGGCCCAAGTACGAGATTGGTATCCTGCACGGCAAGATGCTGCCTTACGAGAAGGACGACGAGATGAAGCGGTTTCTGAAAAACGAAACCCAGATTCTGGTCGCCACAACCGTGATCGAGGTGGGCGTGAACGTGCCGAACGCCAGCGTCATGGTAATTGAAAGCGCCGAGCGGTTTGGTCTCTCGCAACTGCACCAGTTGCGGGGGCGCGTTGGCCGGGGTGCCGACCAGTCGTATTGTGTGATGATGACGGGCTATAAGCTCAGTAGTGATACGCGCACCCGGCTGGAAACGATGGTACGCACCAACAATGGGTTTGAGATTGCCGACGTAGACCTGCAACTGCGCGGCCCCGGCGACCTGACCGGTACACAGCAGAGTGGCGTAATGGACCTGATGATTGCCGATCTGGCCAAAGATGGGGCTATACTGGCGGCCGCCCGCGAGTCGGCGCAGGCCATCCTGATGGAAGATCCCGAACTCGTGCTGCCCCAGCATGCCCCTATCCGCAACCACGTCGACAGCCTCAGGCAAACGGAAAACAACTGGGGACGGATTAGCTGATACGCCCAGCTTTCAGGTTGATTCGGCTTTGGCTTTTCCGCATGGTAAGGGTTGCTGACTTCTCAAGCAATCCGTAAACCGGCCAATCAGGTCCGTTAATCAGGCAAACCACCCTCTGTCCCAGGCCATCAGCATTGGTTTGTATCATACCGTCAATTTATAAATAGCAGAGAACTAAGTAGGTAAACTTATTTGTCAGCTCACATTAAAATAAGATTAGTAAATAAGTAAGTATACGGAAGTAGATAGGAGTAACCTTCTTGCTTTATTAAGTAGTTTCCAACGAATTAACTCCATTAAAATATGCGAACAACGTTTACCAGAGAGGTTTCGGACCAGGTATGGCGGGAATCTTCAGTGTCTGGCCGGCTCACTAAAGGCCGACTTTGCGCATCGTGGCTTATGGTGCTTCTCTGCACGATGAGCGCGTTTGCCCAGTCAAGAATTACGGGCCGCGTGGTCGATGACCAGCAGTCAGCGTTGCCCGGCGTTAGCGTAGTGATCAAGGGCACAACAACCGGGTCCGTTACGGATGCATCTGGTAATTACAGCCTGACAGCGCCCGACCGCACTGGGTCGCTGGTCTTTTCCTACATCGGGTTTGTGACGCAGGAAGTACCCATTAACAACCAGTCGAGCATTAACATTACCCTGGCGACGGACACCAAGTCGCTCAATGAAGTAGTGGTGGTGGGTTATGGCACCCAGCGCAAAGAAACCGTAACGGGTTCGGTGGCAGCAGTAAAAGGCTCTGAGTTGGTGAAGTCGCCGGCTGTAAACCTGTCCAATTCGCTGGCTGGGCGGCTGCCGGGTGTGTTTGCCGTAAACCGAAGCGGTGAGCCGGGTGCTGATGGATCGAACATTCGTATTCGTGGCTCAAACACGCTCAACAATACGGCCGCGCTTATCGTGGTTGATGGTATACCCGGCCGGGAGGGTGGTCTGGATCGGATCAATCCGGCCGATATCGAAAGCATCTCGGTTCTGAAAGATGCCGCTGCGGCCATCTACGGCTCCCGGGCGGCCAATGGCGTTATCCTGATCACAACCAAACGGGGTAAAACGGGCAAACCGCAACTTTCTTATAACTTCAATCAGGGCTTTTCGCAGCCAACGGTCATTCCAAAACTGACCAACGCGGCTCAGTATACCAGTATGCTGAACGATCTGGATGTGTATGGATTGCCGGTTGGGGAGTGGGGTGCTGCCACGGAGGCTTACAAAACGACCGGTGTTTATACACGACCAAACGGTACCCAGCGGAATGCCCCCTATTCGCCGTCCAGTATCCAGAAATACGCGGATGGTTCGGACCCCTGGGACCACCCCAATACTGACTGGTACAAGGCTACCCTGAAAACATGGTCGCCCCAGTCGCGCCACAACGTTCAGATAACGGGTGGCAGCGAAAGCCTGAAGTATTTAGCTTCGCTGGGCTATCAGAATCAGGATGGCTACTACAAAAACTCGGCAACGGGCTACAAGCAGTATGATATGCGGATTAACCTGGATGCCACTATCAACAAGTACGTCCACGCGAGCATTGGCGTATTAGGCCGACAGGAAGACCGTTCGTATCCAACCCGAGGTGCGGGGTCTATTTTTCGGATGCAGATGCGGGGTAAGCCGCAGCAACAGGCGTACTGGCCCAATGGCCTGCCCGGCCCCGACATTGAGAACGGTGAAAATCCGGTGGTCATCACGACAGATTTGAGTGGACAATTCAAAGACAAGCGGGATTTCTTCCAGACAAACGGTCAACTGGATTTTTCAATTCCAGGGGTGGAAGGCCTTAAAGTCTCCGGTACTGCTGCGGTCGACAAGCGGATTACCAACACCCGGAACTGGCAGATTCCCTGGTTTTTGTACGAGCGGGGCGTGGGTTTTGAAGCCGATGGCGTAACGCCCAAACTTATTCAGAGCAAACGCGGTCAGCCGGAACCCCGCCTGGATCAGGGCACCAGCAACCGGCTCAACATTCTGTTGGGCGGAACCGTTACGTATGACCGTAAAGTTGGCGATCACACCTTTAACGTTCTGGCTGGCACCAACCGGGAAACCATCCGGGATGAAGGCTTCAGCGCTTTCCGACGGTATTTTCTGTCGCCCGCCATCGACCAGTTGTTTGCCGGGGGTGATGCTGAGAAAAACAACAACGGTAGTGCTTCTGAGAGCGCTCGTATTAACTATTTTGGTCGGGTTGCCTATAACTACAAGGAAAAATACCTGGCTGAGTTCCTGTGGCGTTACGACGGGTCCGACATCTTCCCAAAAGCAACCCGGTACGGTTTCTTCCCCGGATTTCTGGCGGGCTGGGTGATCTCGGAAGAGAGCTTCTGGAAGAACGCTGTTCCATCTGTCAACTACCTGAAGTTGCGCGGTTCGTGGGGTCAACTGGGTAGCGATCAGATCGATTTGCCCAATAGCTCAACGCGGGCTACCTACCAGTACCTGTCGACCTATGGTTTCAACTCGTATATAATTAACAACACCGAAACCAAAACCCTGTTCGAGACCAGGATTCCCAATAATTCTATTACGTGGGAAGTGGCCACCAATGCTAACCTGGGACTCGATGGCCAGTTGTTTAACGGCAAAGTCAACTTTGAGTTTGACGTTTTTCGTAATAAGCGGACCAACATTCTCTGGTTCAAAAATGCTTCCGTACCACAGAGTACCGGGCTGACGCTTCCGGCTCAGAACATCGGTGAAGTATTGAACCAGGGTTTTGAGTTTAACATCGGCTACCGCAATCAGGTAGGACAGTTCAAATACAACGTGAGCGTCAACGGTGGATACGCCCAGAACAAAATTCTCTTCTGGGACGAAGCGCCCGGTGCGCCCGAATGGCAGCGCACAACGGGTCGGCCGATCCGCACGTATCAGGCCTACATCTACGACGGTGTTTTCAAAGACCAGGGTGAGATCGATGCCAACCCCATCAATTACAAGGCCCTCGTTAACCAGTTGCGGCCCGGCGACATGAAGTATAAGGATGTTGGTGGACGCGATGCCAACGGAAATTTTACGAACGTGCCCGACGGCAAGATTACACCCGACGATCAGGTTCGTACCAACGCCACCAACATCCCCTTGTTTCAGGGCGGTTTGAATCTTGGCGCTTCGTTCAAAAACTTTGACCTGACCGTTCTGTTCCAGGGCGCAGCCGGAGCAAAGCAGTACATCGGTACGGGTGAAATGGGCAATATTGGTAACTACCTAACGGAAATCTACCAGAACCGCTGGACAGTAGAGAACCCCAGCAGCGTTCACCCGCGCATTGCCAACCGGGCCGATCAGTATTACTCCGGCAATAATACCTACTGGCTCAGAAGCTCGGACTACATTCGCCTGAAAAATATGGAGATAGGCTATACGGTTCCGGCAACGATAGGCAGCAAAATTGGGATCAGTAACCTGCGGTTCTACCTGAACGGACTTAACCTGTTTACTATTGACAAATTAAAGGTATATGACCCCGAAACCGACAACGCAAACGGGCAGTATTACCCACAGTCGAGGATTGTCAGCGGAGGTTTGTCCGTATCCTTTTAATGCACAGTAACCATCGAAATCCATGAACAACTTTAAAAACATAGTATTGGCAGTGGTCGTCGCGTCGTTGACGGTTACGGGCTGCAATGATAGTTTTGTTGATACCAAACCCCTGGACCAGGTGCCGGAATCGGCCGTATGGACCGATGCGGCTTTGGCCGAAGCGTTTGTGACGAACATTTACGCGGGCTTGGGAAACGGTGGTCTGGACGAGCAGATGCTGGCTTCGCTCACGGACGAAACCATCTTTACGCACCCTGGGCGAAATATTACAACCATCACTGAGTCGCGCTCCAACCCGGCTGACATTGGCTGGGTGAACGGGACTATCAGTTTTGGAAGCCTGTACCAGCGGATTAGAGCGTCGAACCTGGCACTCAAGAATCTGGAAAAGCCTCAGTTCGATAATCCGACTATGGCGGATCGCCTGAAGGGGGAAGCACGGTTTATGCGTGCTTACTACTACCATCAATTAGTGCGTTACTATGGTGGAGTTCCCTTAATTGACCGCCCATATGAGCTGGGCGAGGCCGATTATCTGGCTCCCCGTAATACAATGGAAGAATGCATCAATTTCATTGTAAAGGACAGTGACGAAGCAGCCAAACTGCTGAAAGGCAAAACAATGGCAGCCGGCCGGGCGAGCGAAGCGGCTGCGCTGGCCCTGAAGGCCCGTATTCTGCTTTATGCAGCCAGTGATTTATACGACGCGGCCACGGCCAAGGCAAAGTCAAGTACACACGCAGCCTTTGCCAAACCAGAGTTGGTGAGTCTGACGAACGGGACCCGGGCCGAACGCTGGCAGAAAGCAAAGGATGCGGCCAAGGCGGTGCTGGATCTGCCTAACTACGGCTACCAGTTAATGCTTACTGCCCCAGCCAGTAAAGAAGAAGCCATAACCAACTACATGAACGCGTCGCTTTCCAGAAACGGGGGCGAAAAAGAGTTGTTTTTTGCCCGCTACTTTATCAATGCCAAGGCGGAAGGCGGGGGGCGTCAGGGTTTGTTCAACGGTCCGAACGGCTACCATAACTGGGCCGGTAACACACCCATTCAACATTTCGTGGATGACTATGAGATGATGGATGGTACTAAGTTCGACTGGAGCAACCCCGAACATGCCAAAACACCCTACGTGAATCGTGACCCACGCATGTATGCGTCGATCATGTTCGATGGATCTGACTGGAAGCCCCGCACGGCGGATGTGGCATCCAAAGACCCGGCAAATCAGATTCAGACGGGAACCTATGAGGTTATGGATGCCACCGGAAAGAAGGTAACACATTTTGGCCTGGATACCCGCAAAAGCACCGTTGAAGACTGGAACGGCAGCTACACCGGCTACTACATGCGTAAGTTTACTGATCCTACGCCATCGCTGGTTGATCAGAACGCATTTCAGCAGATTCCGTGGCCATTCCTGCGCTATACGGAAGCCGTGCTCAATTACGCTGAAGCCTGTATTGAACTGGGTCAGGATGCCGAAGCCCGTACCTGGTTAAACAAAGTTCGTTTCCGAGCGGGTATGCCGCCTTTAACCGAGTCGGGTGATGCGCTCCGGCAGCGATACCGCAACGAGCGCCGGGTCGAAATGGCGTTTGAAGAGCAGCGTTATCACGACGCCCGTCGCTGGATGATTGCCCCCGCTACATTGGGCCGGAAAGCTAATTATATTAGTGTCACCGGTACGCTAAAGCCCGGCAAAACGGTGAATTTGTACAAGTATGACCCGACCAGTTATGATTACAGCTACAAAGTACTCGAAATTGATCCGGGTAAGGAGAACCGACAGTGGGCCGATAAGATGTATTTCTTACCAATTCATCGTGACGAGATGAACCGAAACAATAAACTGGTGCAGAATCCAGGTTATTAACCGCCCGATAAACGAACAGCAGGGTAATCAGCGTAGTCATTGAGTTTAGCTCATCTGCGTTGATTACCCTGCTGTTTTATTAGTGATTATAACGCTGTACCAGTTTATTCTTGAAATCCATCGATGAAATATACCCTCAAACAAACAGGATTATGAATACGATCTATGCGAAGACTGCCACTCTTACATTGCTTTGCTCAGTAGCGTCCTGCCAATGGGTACTGGCTCAGAAACAGATCAGGATAAAAGCCGATGCCAACATAACGAATGCCATACCAATGACCGACCGGTACCGTTATCCAACATTTATGACCGGTACCGTTGTCTACCGAAACGGTGTGGCCGGGGCGGGCCGGCTCAACTACAACCGCCTGCTGGGCGAGATGCAGTTTATAGACCCCAAGGGAGACACGATGGCCTTAGCCGATGAACAGAACGTTGCGCACGTCCTAATCGGGTCCAGTCGGTTTTATGTCAATCCTGGCAAAGGGTGTCCAGAAGTGATCGCCGACCACGGAGCCATCAAACTGGCGAAACAAGTTGTGTTAAAATCGGTGCGCACCGAAAAAAAGGTTGCCTATGGCCAGTCGTCCGGGGCATCGTCGGTAGCAACGGTGCAGCCCTATTCCAACAATAGTTCAGTGCACCGAATTGAGTCGACCGGCGATCAGATGGTGAACGAAGAGGTGTCTTATTTTATCGTGGATCAGAATGACCGGTATTTTTTGATAAATAAATCAGCTATTTTTAAAGTTCTTCCAAAGCATAAAAAAGCCATTGAGGCTTACCTGAAGGAAAATTCGATTCAATTCACGGAGGAGAAAGATTTAAAAAAACTCATTCAGTTTTGTAGTGAATTGTCGTAGCGTCCGGCTTTCAACGCATCAATGCTATCCGTTTTTATGACCGGCACTCGTTGTTTATACTGGTGTAATACTTGTTCAGCAGAGTAGTAAACGACTTTCGTTTTTTACCTGTTCTTGTTGTTTTGTTATGAAAACAAGCTTGTTTTTATTGGGAGTGGGGTTAGTCGTTCACGGGTCCAGTCTGGCACAAACCCCCGATCTTATACGCGTAAAAGGAGAAGCGGGTGGGGTCAAAACCATTCCCGTGTTAAGTCGATACCGCTACAGTCAGTTCATCGACGGCCGGGTGCTGTACCTGAATGGGTCGACAGCAAGTGCCAAACTCAACTACAATGTGGCGGTGGGCGAAATGCAGTTCATCGATCCACACGGCGATACGCTGGCCCTGGCCGATGAATCCCTGATCCGAGTGGTTGGTGTTGGCCCGGACGTATTTCATTACGACCAGACAAAGGGATATCTGGAAATTATTGCCGATTACAACGGGGTCAAACTGGCCGTGAAACAGCAGCTTAAACCCGTAAAACGAGAGAGAATGGGCGGCTATGAGCAATCGACCGGTTCGGCCGCGATCACGACGTATCAGTTCTATTCGTCCGGTAACACGTCCGTGAATAATCTCGACGCAAAAGGTGATCTGTTAGTGAAGAAAGACAAAACGTATTTCATAGTCGACCGGAATAACCGTACGTATACGGCCACCAAAGCCAGCATCCTGAGCATTTTTGCGAAGCATCGCGAGCAGGTGTCGGCTTACCTCACGAGCGAAGCTGTCGATTTTAAACAGGAGGGCGATCTGAAAAAGCTGCTCAAATTTTTAGGCGAATTAGTGTAAATAACTCCTTTGGTGCTTTTATCTGTTTTACCGGTTATGAAGTTGTTTATGCGGGCGGTATGGTATTTGTCCATGCCGCTGATTTGTTGGTTTGTCAGTGGCTGCGG
The DNA here is from genome assembly GCA_035296465.1 of Spirosoma sp. GTDB lineage: Bacteria > Bacteroidota > Bacteroidia > Cytophagales > Spirosomataceae > Spirosoma. The sequence continues at coordinate 542 of DATHAW010000684.1, read as the reverse complement.
AAAGAAATCGGCTGCTGATAAGCAGGGTGCCACCACCAGTACGCCCCCGCTGTTTACGCTCCTCTCGCCCGATCAGACCGGCGTTACGTTCGCCAATAACCTTACCGAGGGGCTGAACACCAACGTCCTGATGTACGAATATTTTTACAATGGTGGGGGCGTAGCGGTTGGTGACCTGAACGGCGATGGACTGGATGATATTTATTTCAGTGGCAACATGGTGCCCAACCAGTTGTACCTGAATAAAGGAGGCATGAAATTCGCCGATGTCACGGCTACGGCAGGCGTGGCCGGGCGCGAGGGTCCCTGGCGGACGGGCGTTTCGATGGCCGATGTAAACGGCGATGGACGGCTCGACCTGTACGTATGCCATTCGGGCAGCGTCCGGCCTGAAAACCGGGTTCCTGAATTGTTTATCAATGATGGCCCCGATGCAAATGGCATTCCCCACTTTACGGACCGGACCGGTGAATACGGGCTAGACAAGCCCGCCCAGACTACGCAGGTCGTTTTTTTTGATTATGACCGCGATGGCGACCTGG
>DATHAW010000683.1:0-4381 GCA_035296465.1 Spirosoma sp. | reverse complement strand
CTGCTTTCATTTTGAAACAGATTTATATAAAAGATACTCGCTCAGTACACCCGCTCGTAGTACTCTGTAGCCATGCGGTTAGCGCCGAAGTAAGCATTCACATCGTTCATGCTCCGCAGCACCAGTGCCTGCCAATCGGCAGGACGGTCGTAATACATCGGTAGAATTTCCTCTTCCAGCAACTTAAAAAGCTGATCGCGATCGTGGTCATCGCGGGCATGGTACGAAAGTGCCTGATCAGCCATTGGGACAATGAAACTGTTTTCGCCCGGTTTGGCAAACTCGCACACCCAGCCATCATTGGTTGATATGTTAACCGCTCCATTCATGGCGGCTGTCATGCCACTAGTGCCCGACGCTTCACGCGTAACGATGGGTGTATTCAGCCAGCCGTCGGCCCCGTCTTTAAGTAGTTTGGATAGCCCCAGTTCGTGTCCCGTCAGCACCGCCATGTTTGGATATAAATGACTGAGGTAATACAACCGGTTGAACACCTCAATGGCCCCACCATCCATAGGATACGGCTTACCCGCCCAGATAATCTGGATCGGATATTTCGACTGCGTGAGCAACCGTGCGAAACGCTCAGCATCCTGCGTCAGCAGATCCGGGCGTTTATACGTGGCAAAACGGCGCGCCCACACTAAGGTCAGCACGTTCGGATCAAAGAGCTTACCGACCTGATCAGCAACAACCTGAAACAAAGGACGTTTCATCTCAATTTTTCGGGTGGCAATGGCCTCGCCATCAGACGATTGACGGGCAGTTTCAATAGCCGGGTCCGTCCAGTATCGCTGGTTTTGGGCGTTGGTGACGTGCGTAATTGGCGCAATGCCTTCGTAGTGCCCCCACATATGCCGGGATACTTCGCCGTGTAGTTTGGAAACTCCATTTGCCTGCCGACTCAGTCGCAACGCAACCAGGGAGTGGTTAAACGTATTGTCACGGATGCCGCTTATTTCCCGAACCGTGTCTAATGGAACTCCACCAAAGAAGCCCAGTTCGTTCAGGAGGTTAATATCGTGCTTCTCGTTACCTGCTTCTTCGGGTGTGTGCGTAGTAAACACCAACCGCTCGCGTACAGCATCGGCAGTGCCCAACTTTTGATACAGGTGAAAGGCCGCCGGTAAGGCGTGTGCTTCGTTGAGGTGATAGACATCCGGCTCCGAGCCGAGTGCATCAATCAATTTAGCCCCTCCAAGACCCAGCAACATGCACTGGGCAATTTTCAACCGAACATCATTATCGTAAAGCCGGTAAGAAATCATACGGCTGGCCGTATCATTACCATCAATATCGGTGGTCAGAAAAAACAGAGGAACGGTTTGAAAAGTCTCTGGTTCCAGATAGTAGGCCCGAACCCGCACAGGTTTACCCATCACGTCGATCGTGAATTCAATGCCCGTGTCCTGCAAAAAATGGTACGGTTTCTCCCGAAACTGTACGTCCATGGAGTTGTCGGTCCTTCGCCCCTGATCATAATATCCGTATTTCCACAATACACCGATACCAATTAGATTCTGACCGAGTTCATACGCACTTTTCATGTGCGAACCGGCCAGAAAGCCCAACCCGCCCGAGTAGGTCTTCAGGGCCTGATCAACGCCTATTTCCATCGAAAAATAAGCTACGGACTTAGCAAAACGGTCGTTAATGGCGTAGGGTGCCTGAAAGGGTAAGGAAAGTTGATTGTTCATAAAAAAGGAATAGATTGAAGAAAGATAACTGGGGAAGTGACAGGTGGTTTAAAAGTGTAAGGTGTACGCTTCAACTGTGGCTCGGTAGCAACAAATAAAGTAGTCAAGAGGTATATTAACAGCTTTATACTATTAACGCTAAGGTCAAGAAGATAGGTTACTTCCTCTCGAACCGAAATACTATACCACCGCCATTGGCTGAATTAATAGGCATTTTATTTACATATAGAAATCCGTTTTCATCCAGTAACGTGACTAGCGACTGTTCGGTAAACATGGTCCGCCCGCAAACAGGATGTTTGCGGTTCGGCCTTTTAGCAATCTGCTCTAATATAAACAGTATACCACCAGGTTTCAGGTTTGACCGGATACTCTGCAGCATTTCCGAAGGATGAGTGAATTCATGTAGGCTGTGTTCGGCAATAATCTTGTCAAATGTTTGGCCAGGTAGATTCGTGTTGGTTTCAGTGCCCCTGTACGTCAGAAACGTGGTGTTGCAATACGTATGTCCAGCGTTTCGGTAAATCTGCTGTACGTTTGATTCCAAATTTTGAGTTGCCAATCCGGAGATGTTAATGTCTTGCAAGTAGAAGGTTAGGCTATCCGCCATCAGTGAGTATACTACTTCTTGAAAGCCTAGGCCAGCCCCTACACTAGCAATAACTTCGCCCTTCCTGAAATTGTAAATTGGCCGAAAAGTATGCAAGATATTCTTAAGTCCGCTGGCCAGCGTCGGAGGTTTATCGAAAGCCGTATTTTGTACCTGCGCCCTACTGGAACAGGCACTCAAAACCAGCATTGTCAGCAAGACAAATCGAAGCATATTCACATACTTTAAGCGCATCAAAAGCCTCATTGAAACTGTAAAACCTACTGCTTCAACGAGGCTTTGAATTTATTTTCATCAGTTAAACTTACTTCACCTCGCCAACCATATCGCCGGGCTTTACCCACTCGTCAAAGTCGGCCTCCGTTACGTAGCCGAGCGCGAGGGCAGTCTCTTTAAGCGTCGAGCCGTTTTTATGAGCCGTTTGCGCAATTTCGGCCGCTTTGTAATAACCAATTTTGGTGTTGAGCGCCGTTACCAGCATTAGTGACGAATCAACGTGCTTTTTGATATTGGCTTCGATGGGTTCGATCCCCTCCGCGCACTTATCGTTGAACGACACACATACATCACCGATGAGCCGGGCCGAGTGCAGAAAGTTGAAGATCATCACGGGTTTGAACACGTTCAGTTCAAAATGACCGTTCATACCCCCAATGTTGATTGCTACGTCGTTGCCCATTACCTGCGCGGCCACCATTGTCATGGCTTCACTCTGGGTTGGATTCACTTTACCCGGCATGATGCTCGACCCCGGCTCGTTGTCAGGAATGTACAGCTCACCAATGCCCGCCCGGGGACCGCTCGACAGCATCCGGATGTCGTTACCGATTTTCATCAGGCTGGCGGCTACGGTTTTCAGTGCACCATGCGCTTCTACAATGGCGTCGTGTGCAGCCAGAGCCTCAAACTTATTCTCGGCCGTAACGAACGGCAGGCCCGTAAGCGTAGCAATGTGCCTGGCTACGTTTTCGGAGTAGTTCGGAGGGGTGTTAATGCCCGTACCAACGGCTGTGCCGCCGAGGGCCAGTTCGCTTAGGTGGGCCAGCGAATTGTTGATGGCCCGCAGGCCGTGATCGAGTTGGGAGACGTAGCCGGAAAACTCCTGCCCAACAGTTAATGGCGTGGCATCCATAAAGTGTGTCCGGCCAATCTTAACGATGTTCATGAACTCAACCGATTTGCGGGCCAGCGTGTTACGCAGTTTAGTGATGCCCGGAATCGTTACGTCCAGCAGGATTTTGTAGGCCGCAATGTGCATGGCCGTTGGGAACGTGTCGTTGCTCGACTGCGACTTATTTACATCATCATTAGGATTGAGGTACTTCTTCTCATCGGTAAGCGAACCGCCGTTCAGGACGTGAGCCCGGTAGGCCACCACTTCGTTAACATTCATGTTCGACTGGGTGCCAGACCCCGTTTGCCAGACTACAAGCGGGAACTGGTCATCTAACGTACCCGCCAGAATCTCGTCGCAAACCCGCCCAATGAGGTCGCTCTTGTCCTGAGGCAGCACACCCGCGTCCAGGTTAGTGAGGGCGGCTGCTTTTTTGAGGTAGGCAAACGCCCGGATAATTTCGCGGGGCATTTTATTGATGTCCTGAGCGATTTTGAAGTTCTCAATGGAGCGTTGGGTCTGTGCGCCCCAATACACATTGGCCGGGACCTGCACCTGTCCCATCGTGTCTTTTTCGATGCGGTATTCCATTCTAACTAGGCGAAAAGTGATAATGAATAAGTGACCCTGAGCAAGAGATTCAATACCTAATCATTCGCTCGTTCACTCTCAATGCTTAGCCGCAAAGGTAGGGCGGGACTTGTATTTACCGCTCCTTCCGTCAGTTTTACCTAAACAACCTATTGTTAAATGATGGATCCGTTTATAAAAACTTATGCCTGAGAGAACCTTAACTTATACCAATTAGTAAGCTTTTTCTTACGGAGAACTTGTGTTTCAGCGGGCTAATCGGCAGCTTTACGTACTAAGACGGCCCACTATCCGGCCATAGTGAATCAGCGCATTATCCACCTATTTGATACGTACTTATAGTAGCATGGAAAACCTAAAAATTGCCAC
>DATHAW010000682.1:0-4007 GCA_035296465.1 Spirosoma sp. | reverse complement strand
CCATTCTGACCGAAACCGTTTCCAGATAGAGAAATTATGATGTTGCTAAGCGCCAATTTTCATTTCAATGCACTTTGACTTTCTCTGAGTTCCCTTTAAAATAGTCTTTGACGATGGAATCCGGGTCATGACCACGTCTATTCTGCCCGAAGGCTTTTTACGGGGTTCATTAGTGCGGCTTTAATGCTCTGAAAACTCACCGTCAGCAGGGCGATCACTACCGCCACTATGCCAGCCAACACGAACATCCACCACGTTAAATCAATCCGGTATTCAAAATTTTGTAACCACTGCTTAGCAACGTACCAGGCCAGTGGGGTGGCCAGCACAATGGCAATCAAGACCAACTTTAAGAAGTCTTTCGACAACAGGGCCACCACACTGGTGACTGATGCGCCCAGCACTTTTCGCACTCCTATCTCTTTGGTACGTTGCTCAGAAGTAAAGGCCGCTAAGCCGAACAGGCCTAAGCACGCGATGAAGATGGCTAAGCCGGCAAAGACTGTGGCTAGTGTACCCACCACCGCTTCGCTTTTGTAGAGCTTTTCATACTCAGCATCAGCGAATTGATAAGTAAAGGGAAACATAGGGTTAATCCGATTGTACACAGTTTCCAGGCTGGCGAGTGCCGTTTTGGTCTGTCCCGGCTGCGTACGAATCATGATGGTCTGGCCGAACGCATGCTTACTGAGCCGGATGATTAACGGCGTAATGGGCTTGTGTAGTGAGCCAAAATGGAAATCTTTTAAGACACCAATGATTGTGCCTTGCCGACCCCATTGGGTTAGTGGTTTCCCCAGAGCATCAGCGTAACCGATGCGTTTAGCCGCTGCTTCATTAATGAGGTACTTAGTTGAGTCGGTGCTATAATTGGTTGAAAAGTCGCGGCCCCGCAGTTGCAGCTTCAACGTTTTAACCAGGTCATAACCGGCCGATTGATGGGCGAACTCCATAGCGACCGAAGGGTCTTTACCCAACCAGCTAACCGTATTGGTATTGTTGTTGAACTCGGTTAGGTTCTGCTGCATATAGGTTACACTTTGTATGCCCGGCATACGCATTAACTCCTGCTTAAAAGTATCGTACTTAGGCTCCAACTCACCCTCGGCCGTCATATAGAGCAAGCTCTCCCGGTCGTAGCCTAGGTTCTTCGTCTGCACGTAATTCAGTTGCCGATACACGACTACAGTGCCTACAATGAACAACATGGACAGCCCAAACTGAAACACAACCAAACCTTGACGGAATGTTCGAGCGCCCGTGCCGAACCGTAGGGTGCTCTTCAGCACCTGGACTGGATTGAGTGATGACAAGTACAGCGCCGGATAGCTACCCGCTAGCAACCCGGTTAGCAGCCCCAAGCCCAGCAGTACAGCCCAAAACCACGCCTGATCCAAGGGCATTACTATCTGCTTGTTAGTCAGTTCGTTAAAAGCTGGTAGTAAAAGGCCACCTGCCAGTAGCACAGCCATAATCAGAGCGAAGGCTGTCATTAGTAGTGACTCACCTAGAAATTGTCGAATAAGCAGCCCCCGCATCGCACCGACTGACTTCCTGATGCCTACTTCCTTAGCTCGCTTCACTGACCGGGCCGTAGCCAGATTCATGAAATTGATGATGGCAATGGTTAAAAGAAACATGGCCACCACGGCAAACAGCCGCACGTATTGGATGCGTCCGCCGTAGGGGATGCCGTTTTTGAAGGTTGAGTAGAGGTAGGCATCGGCTTGTGGCTGCAGAAAATACTCGACCTTAAGAGCACTGGTTGGATTCTTATTGCGGCTTGCAAAAAACGCCTGGACTTTTGCTTCAAACCGGGCAACGTCGGTGCCAGGGCGTAATTGAAGGCGGGTTCTGGGTCCACTGTTTCCCCAATCTTTTAGATTAGGATAGCGACCTAAAAGATCAGTCCAGGTGAGCAGAAAATCATACTTGTATTCTGTGTTGGCGGGTAAATCGTCAAACACAGCCGACACCTGATAATCCTTTTGATTATTGAAACGAATGGCCTTGCCCAAAGCAGCCTGCGCCCCGCCGAAGTATTGTTCCGCTACGTTGCGGGAGATGGCTACGTTGTTGGGTGCACTGAGCGCTGTAGTAGGCGAACCAGCCAGTAGCGGAATACTGTACATTTGAAACCAGTCGGCTCCAGCGTAGGCGCCGGTTTTTCGGTCTACTTTGTCGCTCGCAGAAAGTATAAACCGCTCCCACCAGACAAACCCAGCCGCATGTTCAACTTCCGGAAACTGTTGTTTTAACTCGGCGGCCAGCAACCCAGGCGTTTCGTCATAGGCATCTACCTTACCCGCATTTATTTCACGAGTTAGCACCCGGTACAGGTAGGGGGTGTTTGGATATTGCGCGCCAACGCTTAGCTCATCTAAAATCCAAAGACCAATCAACAAGCTAGACGCCATTCCCAGCGCCAGCCCTAAAATGTTGATCAGCGAGAAGGTCTTGTTGCGGATTAAGGTCCGCCAGGCGATTTTGAGATAGTTGTTTAGCATGGTATTGGTCTGAATCAGGATTTTTGTAATTGAATCAATTAGCCTGGTCTTGACCTGTACGAAAACTAATCTAGGGTATCATTAAAATCACAAAAAATCTGCGAGACCGCCCGTGTGGTTCTTATTCGGTTCTCAAACTCTTCACCGGGTTCATCAAAGCCGCTTTAATGCTCTGAAAACTCACCGTCAGCAGGGCGATCACTACCGCCACTATGCCAGCCAACACGAACATCCACCATGACATATCAACGCGGTATTCAAAATTCTGCAGCCACTGCTTAGCAACGTACCAGGCCAGTGGGGTGGCCAGCACAATGGCAATCAAGACCAACTTTAAAAAGTCTTTCGATAACAGGGCCACCACACTGGCGACTGATGCGCCCAGCACTTTGCGTACCCCAATCTCTTTGGTACGTTGCTCGGCCGTAAAGGCCGCTAAGCCGAACAGGCCCAGGCAAGCAATCAGGATTGCCAGACCGGCAAAAATGTTGACCAGCATACTAATAACCGTCTCGCTTTTGTAAAGCTTCTGATATTCGGTATCGGCAAACTGGTAGCTAAAAGGAACCTTCGGATTAAACCGTTGATATACAGTCTCCAAGCTGGCGAGAGCGGTTTTGGTCTGTCCCGGCTGCGTACGGATCAGAATGGCTTCGTTTGGAGAGGGTTTGCCAAATCGAATGACCAAGGGCTCAATTGGCTTATGCAGCGAACCGTAATGGAAGTCTTTTACTACACCAATGATTGTCCCGGTCCGGCCCCATTGGGTGAGGGGTTTGCCCAATGGGGCGGCATAACCCATCAGTTTAGCCGCTGCTTCGTTGATGAGGTAATTCGTTGAATCAGTACCAAAAGCAGGTGAGAAATCACGCCCCCTAATGGTCAACTTTAAGGTGTTGACCAGGTCGTATCCCGCTGCCTGAATCATGAACATAGGGTTACTGCCGGGGTCTTTACCGGGCCAGCTGATGCCATAGGTGGTACTGTTGCCAAAACCTAACAACGGATTCTGTAAACGGGCTACGTTCTGAATACCGGGCATTCGGAGCAGCTCCTGTTTAAACGTTTCATACTTTGGTGCCAGCTCTCCTTCGGCCATCACGTACAGCAGATTCTCCCGCTCATAGCCGAGGTTCTTGGTCTGCGCATAATTCAGTTGCCGGTACACTACTATTGTACCCACAATCAAAAGCATGGATAAGACAAACTGAAATACAACCAACCCTTGCCGAAATACCTGTGCTCCCGCGCTGAAAGGAAGCGTATTTTTTAGGATGCGCACCGGCTTCAGTGACGAGAGAAACAAGGCTGGATAACTGCCCGATATCCCACCAACTACCAGGCCTAAACCGAATAGCATCGCCCAGAAATCAGGTCTGCTGATTGGCAGAACAATCTGCTTGTCGGTTAGCTGGTTAAATGCGGGTAAAACAAGACTGGTTATTCCTATTGCCAGGGCCAAACCGAGAAAGGTCAGGAGAAGTGCCTCACCCAAAAACT
>DATHAW010000681.1:0-4140 GCA_035296465.1 Spirosoma sp. | reverse complement strand
CGTACTTCCAGCGTGTTCTCGTCCACGAGTTTCATTTCGCAGGCGTAGTCACTGCCATTTTTGGGATCGTAAATGCGTCCGTCAGCCCATTTGTTGTCGCCCTTGGCAACGAAGTCACGCAGGTTTTCGAGTCCTTTCAGGGGGCGGTTTCGTAGGGTTTCGTCGGGGTTGTTGCTGTCGGTACGGGGCGTTCCATCAGGATTATTGGGAACTTTCAGCCAGACGATCCGCCCGTAGTATTTATCGCTTTTTTTATAAATCTGCACCATACCCGTGCCTTCGCCGTTTTTCCAGACGCCCAGCAGCGCATCAGCCGCCCGCGCTTCCCGGCTGGTTTGGGCCAGCAAGGCAACGGGTAAACAGAAGAGTGCCAGCAGCAGCCAGTTGCATAAAGATTTCATTGGTCTGAAAAATGAGTTCATTGGTTTACGTCGTGATGATAGTTTTGCAAGTAACGAAAATATAATAATTACTTATTGTGATAGTAAAACTATCTTTCTATTTTATTGGCATCTTACAACCTTCTCCCACGCGTCGGCATCTTCCCGATCAGCGGGTGTCTATCCGCGCTTATAGCCAAAATCTGCCGCTGGTGGATGAAAGTATGACGTACGTTTGTTCCTTTGCTACATTCGGGTTCCTGAAGTCTTCTCCTGATTCATGAGACGTTTCCTGCTGATTTTGTTTGCCCTTACTTATTCAACCCTGGCCAGCGCGCAAACCGGCGCAACCGGTCTGCGCGGTATTGTCAAAAACGCGAAAGGTGAGGTACTACCCTACGCAGCCATTATTGTCAAGGGCACCCCGTCGGGAACGATTACCAATGCCGAGGGTCGTTACGAAATTGCGCTGGCACCGGGTAAATATGCCATTGTTTTTCAGTTTCTTGGGTTTCAGTCGGTGCAGAAAGACGTAGAGATAAGCACGGGGTTTGCTACGCTCGATGCCATACTGGAGGAGCAAGCATATCGGCTGGCTGAAGTTCAGACGAAAGCCGGTAACGAAGACCCCGCCTACACCATTATGCGCCGGGCTATTGCCAAAAGCCGGTTCCATCAGTTGCAGGTGCAGCGGTTCAAAGCACGGGTTTATACCAAATCATCATTCACCGTTACGGACCTGCCCAACATGGCCGAAATGATGTTTCGTAAGCAACTGAAAGAGGCTGAGAAGGAAGCTAATTTTAAGGTGGGCGTACCGCTGCTGAACGAGACCGTGGCGGAGGTAACCTTCAGCCAGCCCAACACGTACCGGGAGCGGGTTATTGCGAACCGTAATTCACAGGGTGATTTTTTAAGCCCAAACCGGTTCTTTAACGCCAGTTTTTACAATCCGACCATTGCCGGGGCCGTATCGCCCCTGTCGCCAAAGGCGTTCGCCTACTACAGATTTGAATACAAAGGCACGTTTCGGGAGCCTGGGCCAGATGGCCGTGGCGTAGAAGTCAGCAAGATTCAGGTGATTCCGCGGCAGTACGGTGAGGGCGTGTTTCGGGGAACCATCTACATCCTTGAAAATACCTGGGCCATCCACAGCCTGCAACTGGAGACCGTTACCAACATCGGCGTTTCAATAACGGTCCGGCATCTATGCAGTCCGGTTAAGGGCGTTTGGATGCCTGCTAACCAGCGCTACAGTGGCGCGGGGTCTTACATGGGCGTGAAAGCTAACGGGCAATACGTGCGCAGCCTGACATTCAGCGAGTTTGTGGTTAACCCGGCTTTTGTTGAAGATATCGAAGTAGCCGACGAGAAGAAAGGCCCACCCACGCAGACGCTATCCAAAAGGGATATAAAGGGCAATCAACTGGAGGATCTGGTTAAAAAGCAGAAAGAATTCTCCACGAAGAACCTCCGGCAGATGGTCAAAGAATACGAAAAACAGGAAAAACAGGCTCGTAAAAATCGCAAAGAAGACGTAGCAGTCGTGCGCGACGACTCGATTGTGGTGGACTCACTGGCCCGCAGGCGGTCGAATATGTTCTGGGATTCGCTGCGGTCGGTGCCGCTGACGACTGCGGAAATCAAGAGCTACCGAAAAGCGGATAGTCTTGGGTTGGTGCGGGAAATAAAAGCACCTGCCCTAGCTGATACAACCCGACGCGACAGTACCCAAAAGAAAAATCCCAATAAATTTTCGGCGGCTCAACTGATCGGCGGGCATACGTGGCGGCTTACCAAACGCACGTCATTGCAATACACCAGTCCATTAACGCGCATCGAATACAATACCGTCGAGGGCTACGCCGTAGAAGGAGCGCTGAACCTGCGCTACCGGGCAAAAGTCGATTCGGTCAGTCGGTTTACGAAGATTCCGCTCGGGGAGTGGAACCTGGGCGGAACGGGGCGGTATCAGTTCGGGCGAAAAGGGTTTGTTGGCTACGGCCTGGGCAGCTACCAGTATAAAACGACGCGGGTGGCCGTACAGGGTGGGCGGTACGTCTTTCAGTTCAACCCCGATAATCCCATCAGTCCGGCGCTGAATACACTGACGACCCTGCTGTTCGAGCAGAACTTCATGAAATTGTACCAGAAGGATTTCCTGAACCTGACCATCACTACGTCGCCGTTTCAGCAGCGTCTGGCCCTCACCGGCAGTTTGGAATACGCCCAGCGCAGCGAACTGGCTAATTTCAAAGAAGCAATTACCCCCTGGATCAACTGGCGTAACCGCACCTACACGGCCAACCGCCCAAACAACAACGAGGTTGTCAGCACCGGCTTCCCAACCCATGATGCGCTTATTCTGAACCTGACGGCTTCGGCCCGATTAGGCGAAACGCAATACGTTATTCGAAACGGTCGGCGGATAGCCAGGCGCGACAACGACAGTCCCTTGCTTACCCTGAACTACCGGAAGGGTATGCGAGAAGTGGACTATGATTTTCTGCAGGCGTCCATTGCCCACTCCATTGAAACGGGCATTCGTAGCCGGCTGAACTACAAACTGGAGGCTGGCGCATTTTTAAACAGCCGGCAGTTATACTTCCCCGATTTCAAGCACTTTGCCGGCAACGAATTTTTCTTTCAGCAGGGCGATGTCGTGTCGACCTTTCGCCTGTTACCTTATTACCAGTACAGCACCGGAAAGCGATTTGCCGAAGCCCACGTACTGGCCGAGTTTCGCAAATTCCTGATTACGCAGGTAACACTGGTGCGGCTAACGGGGTTAAAGGAAAACCTGTTCGTGCATCACCTGTACACGCCGGCGTCCAGAAACTACACCGAACTTGGTTACGGGCTCGATGGTCTGATTCCGCAGGTGTTGCCCTTTTTCCGGGTCGAAGTTATTTCGCAGTGGCAGAATGCCAACTACAAAGGCCTGGGCTTCCGCATCGGTACGACGCTGAAATTCGGGCGGTAACAAACCATCACGAACACCGCTATGCAACGTCGCTCATTCATCCAAACCTCCGTCACGGCAGCCGTTGGCATCAGCCAACTTAGCCTGGCACCACCGCCCGTTCTGCCCGATCCAAAGCCGGAAAAACTGCCGCGCTGGCGTGGCTTCAACCTGCTCGAAAAATTTGTGGCACGCCCAACTGGTTCCGAAGCTTATAAGGAAAGCGACTTTGAACTGATTGCCGAATGGGGATTCAACTTTGTCAGGCTACCCATGTCGTACCACTGCTGGGCCACCCCCGATCCCGACCGCTGGAAAGACCTGAACGAGCAGGTCCTGAAAGAAGTCGATCAGGCGGTTGACTTTGGCAAACAATATGGCCTGCACGTAAACCTGAACCTCCACCGAATTCCGGGTTATTGTGTAAACCCGCCCGCCGAGCCCATTAGCCTCTGGACCGATGCGCGGGCGCTGGAAGCCGCTGTTTTCCACTGGAAACACCTGGCCGAACGCTACAAAGGCCGACCGAATCGGGAGGTAACGTTCGACCTCATCAACGAACCCACTACCGATGAGGCCAGCTACGTCCGCGTCGTTACCGCGCTGGTGGAGGGGATTCGCTCCGTCGACCCCAACCGGCTGATCATCGCGGATGGGTTGCAGTACGGTAACCAGCCAGTGCCCCGGTTAGCCGCACTGAAACTGGCCCAGAGCACCCGCGGCTACCAGCCGATGCAGATAAGCCATTACAAGGCGGAGTGGGTATCGTTGCCGAAAGACATGCCCCCGCCGACCTGG
>DATHAW010000680.1:0-2572 GCA_035296465.1 Spirosoma sp. | reverse complement strand
ACCCATCTCAAGCAATTTGAGCGACATTAGCTGGTCGTTGAACGACTCAATGATGGCTCGTTCTCCTGGTTTAAGGTCAGCTACGCTGCGCTTACTCATGGCCATAAGTACCGGTGCGAGACGGCTATCTTTATTTAGATTCAATTTAATTAACGCAAGATTACGGCGGAAAGTTTGTTGTTGCAAGGGGAAACCAAAATTGTATTCTTCACTTCACCAGGTCCCAGCCGAACCGCAGAATTGTGGTGGCAATCACCACCAGAAAGAATACCCGGATGAAACTATTTCCTTTCAGAATAGCCAGCCGGGCACCCAAAAATGCACCGGACAGGCTCGCAGCAGCCATCGGTATTGCTACGGAATAGAGCAGGCCACCTTTGTTTATAAAAAACAGGACGCTGGCAAGGTTAGTAGCCACATTGACTAGTTTAGCGTGAGCGCTGGCTTTTAAAAAATCAAAACCAATGAGCGCGATGAACCCCATAACTAAAAAACTACCAGTTCCCGGACCGAAGAATCCATCGTAAAAACCGAGTCCGGCGCCCATCAGTCCCATCCGTATTCGCTGTTGTCTGGTGGACACGGTCCGTTGCGGTAATTGCCCGAAATCTTTTTTAACGAGCGTATAGGTAAATACAGCCACTAGTATTAATCCGGCAAACGGCTTCATGAATGTGTTAGGTACCTGGGTTAGCGTCCACGACCCCAGCCACGATGCACCAAACGCAAGAACCATCATCGGTCCGATAAATCGCCCGGCTACGGCCACCCGCCGACTGTATTGAAAAGCTCCCATCAGGCTGCCGGCCAGCGAAGGAATCTTGGTTGTCCCAATCAAGGTCGGGACTGGATACTGAGGCAGGGTAAACAGCAGAGCGGGTGTTTGAATCAAGCCCCCTCCGCCAATGATGGCATCGACAAACCCGGCCAGAAACGAGAAGAAACAAAGCGTAATGAGTGTGGTTAAATCCATACGGCCCGCAAATAGCAGACTTTTCTTTTTAGCATCGCCGTTCCACCGTAAATTTGCGGAATCTAAAGACGGAGTATGGTAAAATCGGTACGGCAGATGGGGGCCTTGATGCAGAAAGAGTTTCTGCTTGAATGGCGGCAACGCTACGCACTCAATGGCATGGTGCTCTACATTGTCGGAGCTGTGTTTGTCTGTTACCTGAGTTTCAACGCCCGGCGTGGGCAGTTGACCCCTATTGTCTGGAACACGCTGTTTTGGATTATTCTGTTGTTTACAGCCATTAACGCCATTGCCAAGAGCTTTGTGCAGGAGCGGGCAGGACGTCAATTGTACTACTATACGTTGGTTAGCCCGCAGCAGATTATTCTATCAAAGATTGCCTATAACACCGTTCTGATGCTGGTGCTAACGTTACTGGGTTTTGCTACGTACTCGTTTGTATTGGGCACTCCAGTACAGGATGTACCCCTTTATGTGCTGACGCTGGTACTAGGAGCCGTGGGTTTTGCGGCTTCACTGACGCTGGTGTCGGGCATTGCCAGCAAGGCAGAGAATCCAGCTACGCTGATGGCGGTGCTCAGTTTTCCAATTATTCTGCCTTTGTTGCTGATGTTACTGAAAGTTTCAAAAAACGCCCTCGATGGCCTCGACCGGGGCGAGAGTGTTAATGAAATTGGGACAGTCCTAGCCATCGACGCCATCGTGCTGACACTCTCCTGGTTGCTGTTTCCGTTCTTGTGGCGGAGTTAACGTAATGCGGACTGGCGTTCGCTGAATTGAAATATACACTACAATGGCGGATACACATCCGCATTACTGATGAAAACATCTTGGTGGAAGGCCGTCACGGTCTTGATTTTATTATACGTTGTGTTGCAGGGCCTACTCGGCGTTGTGCCGCGACAGCCAATTCTAAACGAGAGCATTCGTAACGTGTATTTCCACGTGCCGCTCTGGTTCGGAATGATCATCCTGCTGCTGACCTCCTGTTTTTACTCAATCCGATATTTACGCAGTGGCCGGTTCGATGATGATTTGGTAGCAGTTGAGTTTGCTAACACGGCCATTCTGTTTGGTTTGCTGGGTTGCTTGACCGGCTCGGTATGGGCCAATTTTACCTGGGGCGAACCCTGGCCGAATGATCCCAAACTGAACAGTGTAGCCGTGGGTATGCTGATGTATTTTGCGTATCTGATTCTGCGCGGCTCGTTTGACGATGAGCAGCGTCGTGCCCGCATTTCGGCAGTCTATAACATCTTTGCCTTGGCGGTATTCATCCCCCTCATCTTCATTGTCCCACGTCTGACTGACTCACTTCACCCCGGCAATGGTGGTAACCCGGCCTTTGGCAAGTATGACATGGATAGTCAGATGCGGTTGGTGTTTTATCCGGCCGTCATTGGGTTCACCTTGCTTGGCGTATGGATTACCGAATTGCGCGTTAGGATGCGCCGGATCAGGGCGGTTTTGGAGAATTAAATCTGGGCAAGTATAGCCGAATGATTTAACTCCTTTTTGCGTTATTTTTATAGCCATTTATCCAGACCCATGCGATTGCCTATTCTAACTAAAGCCTTTTTAGCAGCTCTGCTTCTGTTC
>DATHAW010000679.1:0-6790 GCA_035296465.1 Spirosoma sp. | reverse complement strand
CAGTTGGGTATTCTTTTTGAAGAACGCATTAACTCCCATCGCTTCGACTAAGCCCAGCTGACACAGTTCAGCGAGCACTCCCGGACAAAGTGTGCCATTGAAGGAAAGGTTGAAATTATTGGTGAGGTAATGAGTTGAGTTATGAGACGTGATGAGCCAATTATAATCACAAACTCAGGGATATTGGCAGGTGCAAGAACTAGAATCATTTATTGGTATAACTCTGTCTCAGATGTGGTAATTTGGGTAATTATCAGCCAGCATCTTTCTGTGTTGAAGGCCGAAATCAAAAAATACTGAATGAGTTATAAGCATTGAGTTTATTCTCCTTCACACTACCCTATTGAGCAACATTATTGCTATTGATCCAATATGGGTACATTGGTTTCCAATTGCGACCAGGTGCGGATGGTTTGCCTAGTGGCCAGGTTGATATACTCTTTATTGAGCCAGAAGACTGGTCGTTGATATACCGGATACTGGCGTACTGACACATACGCTGGAGTTTACATATTTGAACCCCGTTTTCTATGTTTGCCCAGCCCCGTAAAAACGCGACTATTTATGAGTTAACGGCAATCCTATGGACCCCTACTATCTCGGCGGCTACTTCCTTATCAAAAACAAATTGTTCGGTGGGAGTCCTGATACTATTGGAATTGTGCAAACGTGCAGTGGTTGCATTAATACCCTTGTTTTTGATTACTGGTGCTGGAGTCCGGCGAACGATCGACTTACCGAAAACGAGAAGGCTGACCTTGGACTTGACGCTCAGAAAATACGAGAAATACAAGCGTGGACCGGCAACAAGTATAATAATGGCAAACTTAGATGGGGTGACGTATTCTCAGATTTAGAAACCGTTCGAGAATTCAAAAACTTATTCTTTGTCAACCGGGATGACCTGTACATCCAGGCCATCTATCTAAGCGAACCAGATACTCAATCGCTGATCGCCGGTTTCGATCATGAAGGAGTGAATGGAGGGAGATTCAGTTTCTGGCAGAATCTAAGCGAGAAAATTATGGAGGTTACCGATTTGGTGGAGGAATTATTCGGCTACGATTTAATTGACCTGGAGACCGGCGGCAGTTTTCACTCGTTTCACTGCCACGGCATTGACAAGGAACTCGCCGGACGATTCGGGCTCACGCTGAATCAACACGGGCTATTTAATCATATTCCCGACTCGCAGACCATCAGATCATACTTAAATAGCGGAACCGCCCTGGTTGAACCAGTCCCCTGGTACGTTGCCAAAACTAGCGATTTAAAGCGGCCAGCTGTTAACGAAAGAGCGATAATACGTTTGATGAATGCGTAGGCACTCACACCACCAGATTCAGCGCCAGCACGCCCAGCAAGCCGATTATTGATACGATGGTTTCCATCAGCGACCAGGTGCGGATGGTTTGCCCAATGGTCAGGTTAAAGTATTCCTTGAAGAGCCAGAATCCTCCATCGTTGATGTGCGAAAACATCAGGCTCCCCGAGCCAATGGCCAGCACCATCAGTTCGGGTTTTATGGCCTGCGACTGCACCAGCGGCAAAATGATGCCCACCGTTGTCAGACCAGCAACGGTTGCCGAACCAACGCACACCCGAATAAAGGCCGCCATACCCCAGGCAAGTAACAAAGGGGGTATGGCTACGTCGGCCAGCAGGCTACCAATGTATTTGCTGGTGCCGCTGTCGCTGAACACCTGTTTCAATGCCCCGGCACCCGCAATAACCAGAAGAATTGGCGCAATGGCCTTAACCGCTTCCTCCATATCTTTGGTTATGGCCTTTATCGTCTGCCCCTGCCGGATACCCAACAGGTACATGGCCGTTAGTACCGACAGCAACATGCCAAGATAAGGTTCGGCCATCAACGTAACGATGGTTTTCAGGGGCGACTCACCGACCATAGCGTTTTTTAGCGGCCCAAACGTCGTAAGCAGCAGCACCGGCAGCAACGCCACAAAAAAGCTGATTCCCGCACCCGGTAAATTATGTTCGGGCACTTCCCGGATGTTGAACAGCTCGCGGTTGGGGCTGGCCTTTATGTTGACGAGGGTTCGGCCAAATAGTGGTCCGGCAATAACAATGGCCGGAATGGCCACAATGATGCCGTAGATCAGGGTTTGCCCAATATCGGCGTTGAGTTGGCTTGCCACGGCCGATGGCGAGGGATGGGGTGGCAAATAACCGTGGGCTACCGACAGGGCCGACAGCATCGGGACAGCCACCGACATCAGGGGCAATCGGGATGAGGCCGCAATGGTGAAAATTAACGGCACCACGATGATAAAACCGGCATTGTAGAACAGGGGAATACCGATCACAAAACCCGCTAAGGCCAGGCCCCACCGGATGTTTTTAATACCGAACCAGCCAATCAGGACATTGGTAATCCGGCGGGCCGCCCCACTCTCGGCCACCAACCGGCCCAGCATAGCCCCAAAACCGATAATCAAGACCAAATCGCCCAGGGTGCCGCCAATGCCCGTCTGGATTGACTTACCGACCGCCACTACGTCCATACCCGACGCTAAGCCGATGCCTAAGGCAACAATAACAAAGGATATGAAGGTGTCTAAATTGACAAAGGCAACTAAAAAAACAAGGGTCAGAATACCAATTAACGTAAGGATTAGAGGCATAAGGCCAGGGGTGGGTTGATTATTCGCTGAATGACAAAGCGTAAGCGGCTAATTTTTCTACTTCATCGGGCAAGGCGTTGGCGGGGTCGAATGGCACGACGTGCAGCCGCGTGGTGGCGTCATACACAAACAAAGGCAGCGGCTCCTGGAACGTATCACTGGCCGGATAAATCAGGAACAGGTCGTCGGCTGCGTACTTCTTGCCGTAGGCATAGAGCTGGTACAAGTCAGCCTGCTCAATGCCATAATTTCCGCTGGCGGGCATTGTGCCCAGGTCCTGGTTGTTTATCTGCTTCCATTTGGTATCCATCACCAGTGTCCGGCCCAACTGCCGGATAATGATGTCGGGGCGGAGTTTAAATTTGGCCGTCCCTACGTGCTCATCAATCAGATGAGCCGACGATTCCTGCACCGTCACCCGGTCGGTATCGGGCCAGTAGGTCAGGATACCATGCGCTACGTAGTCCTCGAACACGCGCTCCATTGGAAACAGGAGCGATAAGCTTGCTGTGTGGCCTTTTTGAACGCCAAACGCCCGACCAGCGAGCAGGGCATTGGCCCAGCGCAGTGCGGGTTCATAGCGCATAAACAGCCGACTTATACGCTCGATGGCAACCCGGTCATCGGCAACCGACCCGGAAGCGGGGACATCGTCCAATGCCCACAGTAGTTGCACGATACGCAGCCTATTCGCAGAACCAACTGATTGCTGCTGTAGGTAGAGCAATGTCGTTTTCAGGATGCGGTTCGGCGGGATGTCGGCTGTTAGGGTATCGTAGCGAACAGCGAGACGTTCGGCGTGGTGGGCGTTTTCGCGCTGCTGCCGACTGGCCTGAAAGGTACCCTTCCAAAAGCGCTCATTGGCTTCAACCGAAACATAGGCGCGTTGCATCCCCTGCCTGACCAACACCTCCAGGGCGTCTAAGAAAGCCCGGACGAACACGTCCCAGAGCGGTAGTTGTGCCGCAGAAGTATAGGCCATGTTCACCCGACCAAACGGGCTGTTTCGCAGATGCCGGAGCATGAGCAGCAACACCAGCCGGGGCTTATGGCCCGCCGTGATTTTGGGCAGGATTTCGAGTTGAGTCCCATCGGAGAGTGTCAGCAAGCCTACGTAGTTTCGAATGCGGATGACTTCGCGCTTTTTCTGCACAATTACCGTCAGCAGACTGTCGGCCCCGTCGGTATCGAAGGCCAGTTGACGCAGCGCCTGGAACGTGGAATCAGGGACTATGACAGTGCCTTGGGCGGGTTCAGAAAAATCGCGGTCGCTCTCAATGAAGCCATTTTCAGTTACGGAAATTAAGTGAGGCATACCGAAAAGCGGGTGTCAATCAGGGTGGCACAATAAACCAGAAAATTGAATTTTATTTGACCGGCTGATACGCCCGAACAGCCTGCTGATTCGTGCCAATGAGCAGGGTATTGCCCACCGACAGAACGCTACGGACGTCGCCGGTCAGGTGCAGCCCAGTCTGAGCCGGTGGCACGGCCGAGAACCCACCCCGGCCATCACCCCGTAGCAATACGCCCCCATTGGCATCCGACCGGCCGAAGCGCAACCTGGCCTGCGTTGTGTTTCCGCAGAGCAACAGGTCCTTGCGGCCATCGTTGTCGTAGTCCAGCGTCGTCAGGGTGAAAACGGGCGCCACCTGTGCGGCCATTGGCAGGGGTGTTTCCGATAGTTTACCAGCGGGTGTGCTTAGGAAAGTGGTGGTTCGAAACAGATTGGCCGTCAGCCTTTTAGCACTGCGCAACTCATCGGCGGTGAATACGTCGGTTAGCGTGGCATTGGCGTAGGTATCATAATTGATAAAGCGTTTACGCAGCATCCCAATCTGGTCCAGCAGTTCGTCGCGGGTGGCGTGCGGATAAGATTTGCCCTGCACGTACAGACAGAGTACCGGGTCTATCTTGCCGTTATTATCAAAGTCTTTGTAAACCAGTTCGGCGGGTTCCTGTTCACTGGCGCGGCATTGGGTGTTCAGACCCTGATTGCCCACCACTAAATCGGGGCGACCGTCGCCGTTGAGGTCGTCAACGAGCAACTTGTTCCACCAGCCGCTGTATTGTTTTCCAAGGAAGGTATTTGTTTGATCGGTGAACCGCACCGGCGGACCGCTGGCCCCATTGGTCAGACCCAGTACGGTAACTGGCATCCACTCCCCTACAACCACCAGTTCGGGCTTACGGTCGTTGTTGAAGTCAGTCCAGGCCGCGTCGGTCACCATCCCGATCTGGCTAAGCGCCGGAGCTAATCGGGCCGTTTGGTCGGTGAAGGTTGGCTGGCCGCCTTTCGCCTTACTGTCGTTTATGAGCAGGTAGCTGCGGGGAGTTTCTGGATAACGTCCCGGCACCACTCGCCCGCCCACGAACAAATCGGGGTGGCCGTCTTTATTGATATCGGCAACCCGTGCACAACTTGTGCTGGTCCGCATGACGGGCAGCGCACCAGGGCTTTTAGCGAAGAGGCCTTTGCCATCGTTCAGGTACAGCCGGTCCTGTAGGCGCAGGTCGTCGGGCTGAAAATCACCGTAGCCTCCACTGCATACGTAGAGGTCGGGGAATCCGTCGCCATTGGCATCGAAGAAAATGGCGTCCGTGTCTTCACTCGCTTTGTCACCCTCGAAAGCCGGCTGCGGCAGACGGCTGAACTGACCCGACGCCTGCTGCAGAAACATCCCCCCGGCCTGTCCGCTGCCACCACCCACAAATACATCCTCCCGACCGTCGGCGTTGATATCGGCTTTGGCCATGCACGGCCCATTAAATGACTGCGCGTTGACTAACAGCGGCTGCCGCTTGAAATCGTTAGTTGTAGTCGCTGGGTGCACGTAAGCCAATGGGGGTTTCGTTTCGCGAAACAAGATACCGGCAGGCCGGGGCGCACGGTACGTAGTGCGAGCGTCCGTTTCGCGTACGGTCAGAAGCTGATCGGCTTTTACGTTCGTAAGCAACTGCTGTTTGCCGGTTGGCCAAACCACCCGCAGCGAGTCGATACCCGAATCAGTACCCAGCCCGAAGTGCATCCGGGGCGATACACTCGACTGGTAGCCCTGCGTGGGCGTCTGTTCTCCGTACTGCTGCTTACCCCCTCTGTATAGCGTCACCTTAGCGCCAACGCCCTGGGTATTGGCTCCGGAACCCGCCAGTTTCAGGGCGAGGTAGTGATGGTTGCGCTGCGTTCTGGCTTCGTTCTGAAAAATAAAAGCCGGCTGATTGGTGTTGTTGGTGATTAAGTCCAAATCGCCGTCGTTGTCGAGGTCGGCGTAGGCAGCGCCGGTGCTGTTGGAAACCTGCGTGAGTCCCCAGGCCACCCCTGCGTTCTCAAAGCTAACCTCCCCGCTCGTCCCGCCCCGGTTGCGAAAGGCATAATTCGCTACATTCGACGATGGCATCCGGTGGACCAGTTCCAGCACATCTTCCCGACTGGGGTTCGTGGGCCGGTTCTGCATGAAGTCGGCCATGTACTTCAGATAATCCTGATTCGTGTAGTCACGCACGTAGCCATTCGTTACGTAGAGATCTTTCCAGCCATCGTTGTCGTAATCGGCCAGAAGTGGCGACCAGCTCCAGTCGGTGCCGGAGATTCCGGCCAGTTGCCCCACCTCGCGAAAGGTTCCGTCGCCATTGCTGACCTGCAGCATGTTGCGCATGTGCTGGTGGTGAAAACCCGACTCTACGCTGAGTGCGTATTTCTCATAGTTGTCGGGAGCCATCAGTAATTTTTGCCGCCGGTTGTCCTCAGGCAGCATATCGAGCGTCAGAATATCGGGCCGGGCGTCGTTGTTTACGTCAGCCACGGCGTTGCCCATCGAAAAATTAGACGTATGGGCAACGCTGGCTTTTAACGCATTGGAGAAGGTGCCGTTTTTGTTATTCAGATACAGGTAATCGGGCACCCCATAGTCATTGGATACGTACAGGTCAGGCCAGCCGTCGGCATTCAGGTCTGCCGTTCCAACGCCGAGTCCATACGTCAGCGCTGAACTGCTGATTCCCGTCCGATCCGTTACATCCTCAAAGCGGTTGCGCGTATTACGGTACAGCCGAACCCCAATTTCGGCACTGGGCTGCTTCAGTAAAGCGGCCGTAGCCGTTACGTCGAGGATGGGCAGCAGCTTGGGATTGTGGTTGAGCTGGAA
>DATHAW010000678.1:0-3597 GCA_035296465.1 Spirosoma sp. | reverse complement strand
TCAGAGTGGCGTGGTTGTCACTTACAACTGGTCACGGCAGGCTACCTGCAACGGAACTACCCCCGCACCTACCCCAACACCTACACCTACACCTACACCCACTCCGACGCCTGCGCCCACTCCTACGCCCCCGCCCACGGGAAGTCTGGCGATGGTGGCACCACTATACAACTGTGCTACGGGGGCCATCACCTTCCAGACCAGTGGCGGCAATGGTACTCTAATTGAGTACAGCAGTGTGGGTATCACCGGCTGGACCACCAACCCCAACCAGTTTCTCGACCACGATGCCCGCACCGCAGGCGACACCCCACACTTCACCCTGTATGCCCGTCAGAGTGACGTGGTTGTCACTTACAACTGGTCACGGCAGGCTACCTGTAACACTACTTCGCGGATGGCCGCACTTCAATCTTTTGATGAAGGGCACTCTGAGTGGATTCTTTACCCAAATCCAATGGATGAGCAGGGGATGGTGACCCTTCAGGTTCCTCTACAGTATGATCCCGCCATGCTTCAGCTATCCCTAGTTTATCCGACGGGTAAGCAAATAGATCTGAGCAAACAAGTCCGTCGACGTTCACGAACTATTGAGATTAACCTTAAAGATTATTTTCTACCTACAAGGCTCTTATTCCTGCGTGTAGATGGAATTCGCCACCCCGTTACACTCTCATTGATCGGTCGCTGATCCATTGGCGGCCAGACTGGTTTGGTAAAACAAATGCCGCTGTCGGATTCGACAGCGGCATTTGTTTTACCAAACCAAAAATTCTATAAGAAATCATCCAACTCTTATATAACCAGTCCTAAGTGAATTACTGAGGCAGCAATACCCGGTCAATGATGTGCATGATACCATTCGATAGGGCAATATCTGACTGCGTTACGTTCGATGCGTTAGTGCCATTCGCTTTGCCCGTTACCTTGCCACCACTGACCTTCACATTTATTTTGCCACCCTGAACCGTCGTCAGCTCGGAGTTGTCGGTAAAGGCCGACGTAATTATATTACTGCAACACAATGTTACCTAAAACAATATATTGTGAACTATATTAAAAATACCTTCCGCAAAAATTGTTGCCTTTTCTACAGACTCCCTATTTACAACCGTATCATTATCAACCGGGTAATTTCACATAATTGAGCGAATAGACAAAAACGTATCCGGCAGTTCGTTGTCATAATCAACACAAACAGGCAGGGCCATTAGCACACTCAGTGGACCGGCCATTGGTAACTACTCAATGACGATCGACTCGGGGCATTCGTCAATACCGCCAGCTTTTCAAATCTGCTCCCTTTGGTGCCGACGTTTCAATCCGTTTCAGGATTTTATCAATATACATCGTGTTATAACGAAGGCGGCTAATATAGTTGGGCTGCGTGGGGTCGCCGTTCCAGCAGTGTTCGGCGCGGTCCCCATAGGCCACTTCGCTATTAGCGGTTGGCTGCTGAACGCTCTTTAAAAAATCTTCCATCAGGTAGACAGCGTTGTTAAGGTAATAGTTGTCCATATCGCCACAGTAGAGGTGAATTTTTCCGGTTACTTTCGGACCAAGCGTTTTCCAGTCACGGCGGAGGATGTGCAACAGATCGTAGTGTTCGCGCCAATAAGATGCCACATTGGGGTCTATTTCGCCGGTTAGCTTATCCCAGATTCGTTTGGGGTAGCCATCTGGCCCTGCGGGTGAGTACACAGCCTCCCAGATGTCGAACTGATCGCCAGAACGGCTATGCGTGCCCAAGGCCAACTCGCGGTGGTTGGTTTCTTCCAGTGTTACTTTAACCTGCCCGAGGTAGTTTCGCTGACCAGGCCGGGGCGTCCGCCGAAATGGGCCTTCGCTGTAATATGCGTTTTTGTCCTTATACAGATTAAACACCGTATAGGCGTCGAATGCAATTGGATCGGGACAGGCCGCAAAGCAACCGTTAAATTCGTCGGGATAGAATACCTGCGCAGCCAGAGCCTCCCAGCCACCCGTTGAACCGCCGTAGGTGAACCGGGCCCACCCCTGCCCTATGCCCCGAAACTTCCGCTCCAGTTCGGGCAACAGTTCATACATGATGGCATCGCCATAGGGGCCGAGGTTTTCTGAATTCACCGCATACGAATCATCGTAGTAGGGGTTGGCGTGCTGAATCTCAACAATAAGCATCCGGGGAAAATTGGGGCTCGTCCATTTTCGGTAGAAATCATACGCTTCCTGGGCTACTATTTTCTTATAGCCATAGAGTTTAAACCGCTCAAGGTAGTCGGTCGTATCCATGCCGGCAGGCGGGGGCGTCTCGCTGAAACCACTGAAATCGTCGGGAAAATGGCCGTGAAAAATACAGAGCGGATAGCGGGCTTCCGGGTGTTCGGCGAATCCGGCTGGCAGCAGGACATGCGCCCCCAGGTACATTGGCCGACCCCAAAACTCGGTCAGGCGCTTGCTCTGAATTTTGATATGTTTAATAAACTTCGTGTCTTTCGGCTCCTCAATTGGCGGGTTTACCTGGTCCATTACCAGGGTAAATGACTGTTTTGTACCAGCCAGAAAGCGTATTTTTTGCGGTTTACTGAACAGGTTACCCGGGGCGGTACGCCAGTTCTGCCCTTCGCCCCGGTCCATCGGCAGCTTAACGGTTCGGCGGCTTCCATTGGGGCCGTTTTTTATATGGAATGTTTCGTACTTGTGGAGCACTGCCTGCACGTAGTAGTCGCCGGTTGGCAGGTTGCGCAGGCTGCGTTGGGGATAACCGAAAGCGGTTGCATTGACTGTTGCCACCTGACCTGGCTTGAGGCCGTTGACATCGACGCCAAACAACTGGGCCGTTTCGACCGCGTCGCTGACTTGCTGACGGGGTTCAGGTGAATTTGACTTAGCCAGAATAAGCAGTATGCGTCCGTCGTGGGCTTTATTGCTTATAGAAGTAGGAAACGAAATTGAAAATGTGGCCGACCCAACCTGCGTACTGGGACGGTTTGGCTGTGCACAAACTACGGTGACGAACAGCATCAGTACGGTAAACAATACTTGTTTCATTCAGACTGTCTGGTTGGCTTATGGTTGGGAAGATAGTCATTAGACAGTAAAAGCGGCATTCCAAACTGAATCAATCAGTTTGGAATGCCGCTTTTGTGCGATAACAATATAAATTACTGCCTGAGAATTTTAACCGTTTTGATCTGTGTAGGGGTGCTTACCCGCAGGAAATACAGTCCCGGTTGTTGTGTCAACCATACGGTACGCTTCTCCATAGGACCTGGCTGCTCAATATAGTCTTCACTGATGAACCGTCCCCGGGCATCGCTCACTGTATAGTGCAACATCTGACCAACTGCCCCACTAATTTCGACCTCAGCCGTTGCTTTTATGGTCGGATTACCAAAGACCGTAACACCCAACTCAGTGATTAGCTCGCCTAAGCCCTGACGTGCTGAAGTACAGGCATTAGGCAAATCGAAGAGATAGCTCACCGTTGTACCGCTCTGAGTGGCCTGAAGCATAATGGGTTTGGGGTCGTTGCGCAGGCCCTCCTCCACTGTACCCGTAATCGAACTCAGAGTGCTTCGCCGAATACCAGGTGCCTGAAAGGTTATGTGTGAGCCG
>DATHAW010000677.1:0-2019 GCA_035296465.1 Spirosoma sp. | reverse complement strand
TAGCCGCCGTATGTTGCCGACCTACCTTGAGACACTGACCACCGCCGACCAGGTAAACGAGTATCTGCTGACGGGCCTTCGAACGCAGTGGGGATGCTCCATTGCCGAGTTGAATTCGCTGCTCGGTGACGACTTTGCGCAGGTGCAGGCACACTACCTGATGACACTCTATGCATCGGGCTGGCTGGTGCGCACCGACGACCGGCTGCAGCTAACAAAAGCCGGTAAGCTTTTCGCCGACCGCGTAGCCGCTACGCTGTTTGTGGGGTGAGACTAAAAACGGGCGTTGCTGCTAACTAAGTTATTACCGCGACGTGCGTATAAACCCGCACGTTACGTTATTTTCGTGCCACAGCTCGCTCTTATGAATCCGCAACGCCCCATTAATTCGCTTCGCAACCTGCCTCGGCAGCCCCGGCCCAAAGCGACGCATGCATCGTCGCAGCGGCTGCAAAAGTCGGGGCGCTGGCAGCAGGCTCGCCGGTTCATGCGCGAACGACCCCTGCTGGAGCGGGTGTACTGGATTTTCGTCAAGGTGTTCCTGTGGCTTTTCTTCGGCTCTATTGGCTACGTGATTGTGCTTAAATACGTACCCGTATGGGTTACGCCCTTGGTTATCTCGCGCTGGGCCGATACGTTCGGTACGGACGAGAGCAGTCGTGTCTACAAAAAATGGCGCCCCTATGAAGAAATAAGCCGGGAGGCCGCCCTGGCCGTTGTAGCCTCCGAAGACCAGGCTTTTCCGACGCACTGGGGCTTCGACTTCGATGAAATTCAGGATGCTATCAAAGAAAACAAACGCCGGAAACGCCCGCGCGGGGCAAGCACCATATCGCAGCAGGTCGCCAAAAACGTGTTTCTCTGGAATGGGCGCAGTTACGTTCGTAAAGGGCTGGAGGTGTACTTTACGGCCCTGATCGAATTGATCTGGGGCAAAAAACGCATCCTGGAGGTATACCTCAACGTGGCGGAAACCGGACCCATGACGTTTGGTATCGAGGCCGCATCGACGCGCTATCTGGGGCATTCGGCTTCTTCTCTGTCACGCGACGAAGCCGCCCGCATTGCCGCCGTGTTGCCCAATCCCCGTATGTTCTCTATTAATCATCCGTCCAGCTACATTCAGCTCCGGACGCGCCAGATTGCCCGACAGATGCGGGCACTTGGCGGGCAGCGCTACATTCGAAATCTGTGATAACGCAAAAAGCCCTATGAAAAACATTACTCACTTTTTTGCTAATGCTTGGATTGTTCTGAAAGACTCGTTCAATGGGTTTGTCGATGACCGTTGCCTGAAATTGAGCGCAGCGCTGGCCTACTACACGGTCTTTTCACTGGCACCACTCCTGGTGATGGTAATGTCGCTGATCAGTATTTTTCTAGGTCAGGATGCCATTCATGGACAACTTTTTTCGGAGATAAACGGATTGGTAGGCAATGAGGCAGCCAAACAGATTCAGGACATGGTGAAGGCCGTAGAATTATCGGGTAAAAGCAACACGGCTCTGGCAATCGGCATTGTAACCCTGCTTATTGGCGCGACCACAATCTTTGTCGAGATTCAGGACTCCGTAAACATGATCTGGCGGGTTAAGGCAAAACCCAAGCGGGGCTGGCTAAAATTGATCAAAGATCGGTTGCTATCGTCTTCACTGGTCGTTGGGCTTGGATTTCTGCTGCTGGTGTCATTAATTGTAAACGGCATGGTGCTGGCCATGAGTGGCGTATTGACGCGTTATATCCCTGAGGTCGGGGTATTGTTGGTCAGCACGTTTAACTTTTTGATCAGCATGGTAGTAGTAACGATTCTGTTCGCTACTATTTTTAAGGTGCTGCCGGATGCCAAAATTGCCTGGAAAGACGTCCGCTGGGGGGCTTTTTCTACGGCGTTGCTGTTCATGCTGGGACGCTACCTGATTGGCCTGTACATTGAAACGACAGCCAGTAGTTCGGCCTACGGAGCGGCCGGCTCGCTAATTGTGATATTGATCTGGATTTATTACACGGCAGCCATTCTTT